>DASQQM010000328.1:0-12562 GCA_035643475.1 Anaerolineae bacterium
CCTCCAAATGCAGAACCGGTCTTGGAGAGATGTCATCACGGACATCCTTTATCCTGGTGCTCTTTATCTCCAGGGCGCCTTTGTCTAAAAGCGCATCGTAATAGCGCTCCATAAAAAGAGAGATATGCTCTTCTGGTATAGCATGGGGCTTCTTTAAGAAAGACCTGAGAGCCGAGCCGGGCATTTTTGTTTTGAGAGGGAAGAAGGAGATGCCATCGGTTAACCACGGATTGTCCTCACCTAAAACGTAAAGCTTATCCTTGAATTCGTTTATTTTCTCGGGCTGAAAGGATACTTCAAATTTATGGGCTTTTTCCACCTCTGTTAGGATCAGGTTCGCCTCTATGGGAGATGAAGCTATATACGGCTTTTTATCGGAAGAGCCAAGAAAAATATACTCTTCATCGGCAAGCAGCCTTAGCAGGGGATCGATAACCTCATGAGGAACGAATATCGGATAATAATACGGGCCGCTCGAGAGTAAACTCAGGATGGCCTTGTCTTTGTCGCGGACAAAATTGCTCGGCGAGAGCGGGTTATAGTAGTAATCGTTCTCGCTGCCTTTCCCGCGTTTGCCGATCCTAGCCTTGTAGAGCTCAACCCTCAGCTGACCTTCTTTAGTTGGGCTCATCCTGTAGATGACGCGGTAATAGTTAGACTTTTGTTCTGCCTCAGGCTGGCCCACTATATTGTCTAGAGCGTATTGCCACGAGAAAGAATCGCTGCTCTCATCCCTATCAAAGAAACTGAGCACTCTTACGCCGATCTCTTCTTTTTCTGATCCGGTAACGGATTCCAGGTATTCAAGGGCTAATGCCACTGCATGTTTGCAAACATCTGACCAGTCGTAAGGGCATGTGCAGCTGGATTCGAGATAACCGCTTCTGAAATCGATCTCTGTTTCATAAAGCCAATCTCCAGAACCGTCAACTAAACCCGTTACTATGCCGGGCTCTTCTTCCTCCCATTCCAAAACCATGCCACTTTTATAGTAGCTGCGGCCCCTACTGTAGACAGTAGATCCGGCAGCATCTTTTATCATATTTAGCGTTAGCAAAGCGTTCGAGGCTCTGATGCTCATTGCTCCAAGTTATTAAAATACTATTTTTGTGTCAAGTGGGACACAGAATATGTCTGGTAAGGGCTATTGTAGCTTAAGTGAATCATGGTTACTGTTATATTGGGTAATTATCGAACATGTTGCTTTTAGGTGAATCACAAGAGTAATCGCCACCGCCAGGCGATTCTTAAGTATGCTTCGCAAGGAACCATGATAAACGAATTCGATTTTAAATCAATCACCGGTCTCTCCGAGAGGGAGGCGGCCGAGAGGCTAAAAGAAGAAGGATACAACGAACTCCCCTCAGCGAGGCGGCGTGGCATCTTCGCCATCGCATTCGACGTTGCGCGAGAGCCGATGTTCCTACTCCTTATCGCCGGCGGTGGGGTCTATCTCGTATTGGGGGATGTGCAGGAGGCGCTCCTCTTGCTTAGCTTTGTCTTTGTCATCATGGGCATCACCTTTTACCAGGAGCGCCGGACGGAGCGGGCGCTCGAGGCGCTGCGCGATCTGTCGAGCCCACGCGCTCTGGTGATTCGTGACGGGAAGGAGAAGCGAATTGCTGGGCGCGATGTGGTCCGCGATGATGTTATCGTTCTCTCGGAAGGCGACCGCGTTCCTGCTGACGGCGTGTTATTGGCGTCCAATAACCTTACGGTCGATGAATCGCTGTTGACAGGAGAATCGGTGCCAGTTCGAAAGACCATGCGGGGTGGAGCTACTGCAACAGGGCGCCCCGGTGGTGAAAACCTTGCTTCTGTCTATTCCGGCACGCTAGTGGTAAAGGGACAGGGTATAGCACATGTGCAGGCTATTGGCGCTAACACTGAAATCGGCAAGATTGGCAAATCATTACGGGCGCTCGAGCCTGAACGGACGCCACTTCAGAGCAGTACCACGCGACTGGTTCGCAACCTTGCCATCATAGCACTCTCTCTATTTATCCTGGTTGTGGTCGCGTATGGACTTACCAGGGGCAACTGGCTCGATGGTCTACTTGCCGGCATTACGCTCGCGATGGCGACCATACCGGAGGAGATCCCCGTCGTGCTCACCGTCTTTCTCGCCCTAGGCGCCTGGCGTATATCGAAGCAGGAGGTTCTCACCCGTCGCGTCCCGGCGATCGAGGCGCTCGGTTCGGCAACCGTGCTCTGCGTGGATAAAACGGGCACGATCACCCAGAACCGCATGACGGTGCGTGGGATTTTCGCTGCAGGAGAGTATTACACCGTGGACTACCGCACGCCCGGGCCGCTCCCGGAGGAGTTTCATGAGATCGTCGAATTTAGCATACTGGCCAGCCAGAGGGACCCCTTTGATCCGATGGAGAAGGCCTTCAAGGAGCTGGGTGAGCATTACCTAGCCCACACCGAACATCTTCACGGCGATTGGGTGCTGGTACGCGAGTATCCCTTGTCGGAAAAGCTGTTGGCGCTATCGCACGTGTGGAGATCGCCCGACAGTAAGAATTATATAATCGCCGCCAAGGGTGCTCCCGAAGCCATCGCCGATCTGTGCCATTTCAATGAGGCACAGATGCAGGATATATCGAGGCATATTATCGACATGGCTAGCGACGGCCTGCGAGTGCTCGGTGTCGCCCGAGCGTTCTTCACGGAAGCGGCGCTCCCCGGGGAACAGCACGATTTTAACTTCGAGTTCTTGGGGCTCATCGGGCTCGCCGATCCTATACGCCCTGATGTGCCGCAAGCGATTAAAGAGTCCTCTGCGGCAGGCATACGGGTTATTATGATCACCGGGGATTATCCAGCCACCGCTCAAAGTATCGCCCGTCAAATCGGCTTGGTTCCGGCGGATGAGTTTATCACCGGCCCTGAGCTGGAAGAGATGACTGACAAAGAGCTTCAGCAGCGCATTAAGGTGGTAAACATATTCGCGCGCGCTGTGCCCGAGCAAAAGCTGCGCCTGGTAAATGCGCTTAAGGCCAACGGTGAGGTCGTTGCCATGACGGGCGATGGCGTAAACGATGCGCCGGCACTAAAGGCGGCGAATATCGGCATCGCCATGGGTGGGCGAGGAACCGACGTCGCCCGCGAATCGGCATCCCTGGTATTGCTCAACGACGATTTCGCATCGATCGTGCAGGCTGTTCGGTTGGGCCGGAGAATCTTCGATAACATTAGGAAGGCGATCGCCTATATATTCGCGATCCACGTGCCTATTATCGGTTTGTCGCTGATTCCGATCCTGTTTGGGTTACCACTCGTTCTCTTGCCTGCCCATATAGTATTCCTAGAGTTCATCATCGATCCCTCTAGCTCAGTCGTCTTTGAGGCAGAGCCGGCGGAGGCTGATGTGATGAAGCGCCAGCCACGCAACCCAAAGGAGCCACTGTTTGGTACCCGGATTATGGTCCTTAGCGTACTGCAGGGCATAAGTGTATTGCTTATAGTGCTGGCCGTTTTTGCTATCGATCTCTATCGTGGGCAGGGGGCAGCTGACGCGCGTGCCCTCACCTTTACCACCCTTGTCATCGCGAACCTCGCGTTGATACTCACCAATCGCTCCTGGTCGCGGAGTATACTGACCACGTTGCGCTCGCCAAACGCCGCCTTATGGTGGGTGGTGGGGGGCGCACTGGCCTTTCTCGGCCTCGTGCTCTATGTTCCTCTCTTGCGTAACCTATTTAGCTTTAAGCTCTTACATCCGATCGACCTGGCGATCGCACTTGCCGCAGGTGTTGCCAGTGTGCTGTGGTTTGAAGGGCTAAAGGCATTTAGCAGGCAGAATAATCGACCCTTGGATGAAGTGGTATAAACCGTAACATCCACCCGTCAATACCAGATAGCTCCGTTTTGTGCTAATATCCTTTTTAGCCGAGTGTTAAACTACAAACCCAGCGATTTGAGGAGGACGTTGATGAAGAAAGTCATTGTCGGTTTGCTTATTTTGATGCTCATGGTTCTGGGGGTTGGTTGCACCAAAGTGGGCGAGAATAAGGCCGATACTAAAGCACCTATCACAAAAAAGGAACCCATCAGCGTAAAGATCGGGACTCTGCCAACCGAGGATACCTTGCCCATCTATGTCGCTCAACTGAAGAATCTCTTTAAAGATAAAGGTATTGATGTTAAGATTATCGTCTTCAACAGCGCGCAGGAGAGGGATGCGGCCTTGCAGGCTGGCCAGATCGATGGCTTTATGGGCGATATGGTTGCGGCTGCCGCATTGGAGCAGGGCGGTGTGCCAATATCGATAGTGAGTATCCTTCTTGGGGCTCAGCCATCAGAGGGCCGTATCGGCATAGTGGCTTCGCCAAAATCTACCATAAAGGCGGTTACCGATCTTAAAGGTGTGCCGATTGCCATATCGAGCTACACAATCATCGATTACGTCGTCGATGGCATTCTGAAAGGAAACGGCTTTACTGATGCCGATATTAAAAAGGTTGAGATAAAAAAGATTCCTGTCCGCCTCGAGGCTCTTATGAGTGGTCAGGCGCAGGCCGCCGCACTGCCCGACCCGTTGCTCGCCTTTGCCGAGATGCAGGGTGCCCACTTGATCGTGGACGATACCAAAGGGGCCAATCTATCCCAGACGGTACTCCTCTTTAGAGAGGATTTTCTGGCCGGTCATAAAGATGCGATCAAGGATATGCTGGGCGTCATAAATGAGGGGGTCAAGCTGGTCAATAAAGAGCCGAATGCGTATCGAGACTTGCTTGTCAAAAAAGCCAAGCTTCCAAAACCGATCGCTGAAACCTATGCCATTAATACCTATCCCGCAGTTCAGCTTCCAGAGAAGGCCGACGTTGAGAAGCTTTTAGAGTGGATGGTCAAAAAGAATATTATTAAGGCTGGTTTAACCTATGATGACCTGGTCGATCGGGAGGTACAGCCAGACTAGTGCCTCAGGTTGAACTTACAGGCATCGGAGTCGATTACCATAATCTCGGCCATGCGGTAACTGCGCTCGATGATGTAGATATCACCATACCGGAGGGCGATACGCTGGCGATCATCGGCCCTTCTGGCTGTGGTAAATCGACGCTCCTGTACGTTCTTAGCGGTTTAATCCAGCCAAGCCGGGGAAGCATTGCTATCGATGGGAGTGTGCTGGGAGGCCAGCGTCGCCAGACGGCTCTTATATTGCAGGATTACGGCCTCTTTCCCTGGAATACAGTTTTTGATAATGCCGCACTCGGTCTCCGAGTGCGGCATACCTCTGAGGAGTATGTCAAAGAGAGGGTAGGGGTGATACTGCGTCGCCTTGGGCTCTGGGAGATGCGCGACAGATACCCGGGCCAGCTCTCCGGTGGGCAGCGCCAGCGGGTGGCGATCGCCCGCTCCCTCGCGCTCGATCCTGACCTACTGCTGATGGATGAGCCGTTTTCGTCCCTTGATGCGCTTACCCGCGAAGAACTCCAGAATACCGTCCTTGATATATGGCGGGAGCGCCGCTTTAATGGTAAGCATTCTAATAATAGGGCTGATATATCTGAAGACGGTAATCTTCCAGCCCCATTAACTGTCATCCTCGTTACACACAGCATCGAAGAGGCGGCCTTTCTCGGGAGGCGAATCGCGGTTATGGGCATGAACCCCGGACGAATTGTTGCAACCGTAGACAACGAAGGGATGGGCGATGCGGGCTACCGGAATACCCCCGGTTTCTATACACAGTGCTCAAGGCTTCGTGGCTTGCTAAAGAATGGGGCTGGCGATGGATAAGGCAAAGGGATATATCGGTGCAACGATCGCTATATTTGTAGCTTGGTATGGGCTAGCATTTTTCTTAAAGGTGCAAGCGCTGCCATCGCCGATTGCTGTGTTTGCCGACTTTTTCCGATTGCTCCCGGGTGATCTATCGCGGCATTTTGCCATCAGCCTATACCGGGTTATCGTAAGCATTGTGTTGGGGGTGCTGCTGGCGCTGCCGACTGGGCTTATTCTCGGCCGGGAAGAGAGGCTGGATCGCTTTATAGCGCCCATAATCTTCATTCTCTATCCGATCCCAAAGATAGTTTTCTTGCCCATCCTCCTTTTGCTGCTCGGCCTAGGCAACCTGTCGAAGATAGTTCTAATCACGTTAATCGTCTTTTTCCAGATACTGGTTACCACTCGCGACGCTGCGCGAGAGATCCCCAGCCAGTCGATCCTCTCCATGAGGTCGCTTGGGGCAACGAACTGGCAGATATATAAACACGTCGTTTACCCGGCAAGCCTTCCTAAGATGTTCACTGCATTGAGAATTGCGTCGGGTACCGCAATCGCGGTGCTCTTCTTCGCCGAATCATTTGCGACTGAAGAGGGGCTCGGCTACTTCATCATGGATGCCTGGAGCCGCTTCAACTATCAGGACATGTTTGGCGGCATCATCGCCATGGCCGTGATGGGGCTGATCATCTACGAGCTGCTGGATGTGATCGAACGCCGTACCTGCGCCTGGACTAGACTGTAAGCAGGGAATAGGTGTGGGTATTGTCTTGAGGTGCCAAGGTGTCAACGTGCCAATGTCGATGAGGGAAAGAAACGTGGGTAGGGTTATACAGTGCTGTAGTTACCAGTTGATGTGGGCAAGAGGTGTGGGTAGGGTTACCTCTTGCTGTAGTTTATTAGTTGATGGTTAGCATGGGTGCTGCTCTAAAGATATGTAGCTGCCTGATTTATCGGGCGATCTTTATAGGTCTCCTGTCCTCAATTATCAGCAATAATCTTAGGAAGGAATTTAACGTTCGCATGTAGAATAAGTAGTTGATCTATATTCCTTAGAATGTTTCAGCAGGGGTTATTGCTATGAGGGTTCTGCGACTATTGCTTTTAATAGTAATTATTGGTTTACTATCAATCTCCCTATTTTCGTGTGCATCGCCTCCGAAGAGGTATAGACCCCTTTCTATTAACGATAATGATCTATTAAAAAGTGCTTATAAAATTGCCGTATTGTTTGAGGATGGCGTTGAGGTGATTGAGCTGGTTGACAATAAAAAAGGACATATTATTGTTTATAATAGCGTAAGGAACTCTATTATAGGTTTTGAATCTGTAACAATCTCTGATAAGGCTGGCAAGGTGCTATTCAGGAGCGATTAATTTTACCTACATCACTTGCCCTCATCAAAATAGCCCTCAAGGATAAAGCAAGCGATGCCGATAGTTATGCTATTGACCCAGTAATTGCAGCAATAGAGGAGGAACCTGATGTCAGATCTAATCAATGAGCTAAGGGACGAACACGCATTTCTCATCAATTCTTTCAGTGATATCGAGCATTCCGATATCGAATCGGGAGAAGCTGCTCAGAGGCTTCAGTCCTTAAAATTAGCCCTCGTGTGGCATATGAGAAGAGAGCACGACGAGCTATACTCAAGGCTGTGGGAGACGACCGGTAATAACCTCCAATTGCAGCGCACCATCGAGCTATTCATACGCGATAAAGAGAAACTGTTGCTGGCCATTGCCCAGTTCCTGGATAAGTATTCAGAAGGCGGCTCAACGGTGGATTTCAAGCGCGACTTTAATCGCCTCTCCATAATTCTCGGCGCTCACATAAAGAGAGAGGAAGAGATTATCTTTAGCGAGTGTCGGAATATCCCTTTCGTTAGTGTCGCCTAGTTGGTGACCTAGAGGCTACTACGTAACAATTCATCATAGTTTCATACTGTGTCTAGCACACAATTATATTATAAGTCGTTTGGGCCCTATAGTAGGGCCCTTCCTATTGCGATGAGAGTGGTTTAGTACCGCCTAGCCTTGTATGGGCTGGGCTACGAGCAAACTATTGCTACTCGTAATTGACAAAAGTCAGATAGGCTCATATACTAATTTGGATACTCAATTTTATAACGTCTTTTTCTTGATCGAGGTGAGATAGATGGCACATAAAAAAGGAATGGGAAGCACCAGGAACGGTCGGGACAGCCAATCTAAGCGACTTGGTGTTAAGGCTTTTGGCGGGCAGTATGTGAGCGCTGGAAGCATTATTGTGCGCCAGCGTGGCACCAAAATTAAGCCTGGGACGAATGTTGGACTAGGTCGCGATTACACCCTCTTCGCGCTTATAGACGGATACGTGGCTTTTGAGGGCAACGGCAAGAATGGGCGCAAGGTAAATATATTAAACGAGGTTGTCGCCGAGGCGTAATTTCGCACACGTCTGTTAAAGCCACAGGAAACTGTGGCTTTTTTAATTTGAGCACATGGCGAGAGCTGATTACTTATGAGTGCATTTGTTGATGAGGCAAAGATATTTGTTAAAGGTGGAGATGGCGGAAATGGCGTCGTCAGCTTCTTTCGGGCTAAGTATATACCGAAAGGTGGCCCGGATGGGGGAGATGGTGGCCGTGGTGGAAGCGTTATATTAGAGGTCGATGAGGGGCTTCGCACCCTTATGGACTTTCGTTACCAGCGCCACTTCAAGGCAAAGCGAGGCCAGCATGGCCAGGGTGCGAATAAGCACGGTGCAAACGGTGAAGATATTATCCTTAAAGTTCCCCTCGGTACACTGGTTAAAGATGAGGAAGGAAATATACTTGCTGATCTCACCGAGATCGGGGAGCGTGCAGTCATCGCGCGCGGCGGTATAGGGGGTAGGGGAAACGCGAGGTTTGCAACACCGACCCGAAGGTCCCCCTCCTTTGCCGAGAAGGGCGAACCGGGGGAGGAGCGCTGGATCACCCTCGAGCTTAAACTTCTCGCCGATGTTGGCTTAGTGGGCTTTCCGAATGCAGGGAAATCTACCCTTATTAGCAGGATTTCCGCCGCACGACCCAAAATCGCCGGCTATCCATTTACGACGATAATGCCTAATCTCGGCGTAGTAAGCCTGCCGGATGGCAGGAGCTTCGTCGTCGCCGATATTCCCGGCCTGATCGAGGGAGCGCATGTTGGCAAGGGATTGGGATACGATTTCCTAAAGCATATCGAGAGAACGGCTGTAATAGTGCACGTGCTCGATTTGGCGGGGCTTGAAGGGCGGGACCCGGTAGAGGATTTCGAGACGATAAACCGCGAGCTCAGGCTCTATAACCCAGAGCTTGCTGCTCGTCCCCAGGTAGTTGCAGGGAATAAGATCGATATACCAGAGGCGCAGCATAACTTACCCAGGGTCGAAGAGTACATGACCCAGAGGGATATCCCGTTCCACCCGATATCGGCGGCGGTGGGAACGGGCGTGGATAGGCTTCTCTACACCGTTGCGGATATGCTCGATAAGGTGGAGAGAGTGCCAGCCGCGGGGAAGGTGAAGCAGGCAGTTCTTGAAAAGCCAAAGCCCGAAGAGATCACCGTATCAAGGGAGGATGAAGTCTGGGTGGTTAGGGGTACCAATGTTGAGCGGATGGTTGCAATGACCGATTTTGAGAATGAGTACGCGGTCATCCACCTTCAAAAGCGCCTGAAGAGCATCGGCGTTGAGGATAAATTGCTTGAAGCAGGGGCAAAAGAGGGCGACACTGTTCGCATCGGCAAGATGGAATTCGAGTTTTACCCCTTCTAAAATCGTTACTTATTAGCAGGTAAAAATGCTAAAATATTGAATAGTTCGATATCTTTATTAGAGGTGTTTAAATGCAAAGGGATGAGTGCCTTCCATAACGCTCGCCGAATAGTCGTTAAGCTTGGGACAAGCACAATAACTGAGAGCACGGGGGGAATAGACCGCCCCCAGTTGCGAAACATAGTGGACCAGATTGCGCAGCTTCACTCGAGGGGACACCAGGTCGTTATCGTATCATCGGGTGCAATCGCGGCCGGAGTCGAAGGCCTCAGGCTCAAATCAAGGCCGACCACGATCCCCGAGCTTCAGGCCGCGGCCTCAGTTGGCCAGGGATTGCTCCTCCATGAATATACGACGCTCTTTAACGAGCACGGGTTGAAGGTTGGTCAGGTATTGTTGACTCAATACGACGTGACCCACCGCCAGCAATACCTTAATTCTCGAAATGCGTTGAAAACCCTGCTTCGTCTGGGAATAGTCCCGATAATAAACGAGAATGATACCACCGCCATCGATGAGATTAAATTTGGTGATAACGACACGCTGGCGGCGCTCGTTTCAAATCTCATCAAAGCAGACCTATTAATACTGCTCTCTGATATAGAGGGCCTCTACACTGGAAACCCACGACGTGCGCATGGAGCAACCTTAATTGAGGTGGTAGAGGATATAACATCCGATATAGAATTGCTTGCCGGTGGAGCGGGCACCGATTTTGGCTCCGGGGGAATGGTTACAAAGGTCCAGGCAGCACGGATTTCGGTGTTTGCAGGAATAGGGATGATTATCGCAAACGGACGCAGGGAAAATGTCTTGGTAGACATCGCGGATGCCAAAAAAACGGGGACTTTCTTCGCGCCCAGGAAGAAGAAGCTGAGCGCACACAAACTATGGATTGCGTTCGGCAAAGTATCAACGGGGAGCATTGTCGTCGACGATGGTGCGGTCGGTGCCCTCATATCTTCTGGGAAGAGCCTCCTGCCCGCTGGGGTTATCGGCAGCGAAGGGGAATTCCAGGAGGGTGATGCGGTAGATATAAAGGACCTTCATGGAAATACCTTTGCGAAGGGGATTACGAACTACTCATTCGATGAGGTAGATCAGATAAAGGGCTTAAAGAGTTCAGAGGTATTGAGCAAGTTTACCGATAGCGTCAACGAGGAAGTTATTCACCGTGATTGTTTAGTTATATTGCGCTAGTACAGCACCACAGAGGTGATGCTGTACTTGAGAATCGAAAATAGAAAATAGAAAATCGATTGAATTATTGTCGCAGTATAAAGATATCTCACAGTGCCCCACCCCCTTGAGGGGGGAGGGTGTAGGGTTATTAGCTTAAAGCATTTTCTATTCGGTCGATTCTCGATTATCGATTCTCGTAATTCTTACTTACCAATTGATGTGTGATGGAGTAGTAGGGGGCTAAGTGATGGCAAAAACTGAGGAAATTAGAGCCGAGATGATTGAACTCGGCAAAAGGGCGAAGGCGGCTGCCAGGGTTATGGCGACGCTTACTACCCAGAAGAAGAACGATGTCTTAACGGGTATGGCCGAGGCGCTCGTTGCTAACAGCGAGAGGATACTCGCCGCCAACGAGAAGGATATGGCAACGGCAGCAGAGAGAGGGATAAGCTCTTCCCTTATCGATCGCCTGATGCTCAACTCGGTAAGGATTAAGGAGATGGCCGAGGCGCTCGACGACGTCGCGATCCTTACAGACCCAGTGGGGGAGACTGTCAAGGGGTGGCGTGTGCCCAACGGCCTTGAGATTCGCCAGGTTCGGGTTCCCCTCGGCGTAATTGGTATCATCTATGAGGCGAGACCGAATGTTACCGTTGAGGCATCAGGGCTTAGCATAAAGAGTGGAAATGCTATTATCCTCAGGGGCGGGTCCATGGCCCATAACTCCAATATTGCCCTCACCGAAGTTATAGCAGATGCCGCGGCCGATGCTGGCCTGCCGCGGGATGCTATCCAGGCGGTTGCTAACCCGAGCAGGGAGGCTGCGGAAGAATTAATGCGGCTCAATCACTTCCTGGACCTGCTTGTGCCGAGGGGCGGGCCGGAGCTGATTCACAGCGTGGTATCGCATGCCACAGTACCGGTTCTCTGGGCCGGCGCCGGTAATTGCCATGTCTACGTTGATGAGAGCGCCGATCTCGATATGGCGCAGCGAATCGTTATAAATGCCAAGTGCCAGCGCCCGAGCGTCTGCAATGCGGCCGAGACGCTCCTTGTTCATAGGGTGGTTGCGGATGAATTTCTACCCCGAGTCGCTGCGGACCTCGCCGCGCAGGGGGTCACCGTCGTCGGCGATGAGGCGACACGCAAGTTAGTACCTCAGGCGCTGGAGGCAACTGAGAAGGATTGGTACACGGAGTACCTGGAGCTTAAGATCGCCGTGCGCGTGGTTGATTCTGTACAGCAGGCGATAGATCATATAAATACGTATGGCACGATGCACTCCGAAGCCATCATTACAAGGGACCACATGGCGGCACGAAAGTTTACGGAGGAAGTCGATGCGGCGGCCGTCTATGTAAATGCGTCCACACGGTTTACCGATGGTGGCCAATTTGGTCTGGGTGCCGAGATTGGTATAAGCACCCAGAAACTGCATGTGCGGGGGCCTATGGGCTTGACAGCCCTGACGTCCACGAAATACATTATAGAAGGAACTGGCCAGGTCAGGTTGTAGGAGGTAAACTGTGACGTTCGAGCAGATCGCAACGCTAGCGATTTTGATCGTAATCCTTCTCTTTGGCATATGGGCGTATAAAGAGTCCACAGCAGCCAAGGAGGAGTAAACGAATAGTACCAGGGACCAGGGTCCGGGGTTCGGGGACCAGGGATGTGGGTAAGAGATGTGGGAACAGTTACCCAGTGCTGCAGTGCTGCAGTTAGCAGTTGGTGTAGGTAAGAGACGTGCGTAATACTCTATGAACCACTAACTATGAACTACTAACTTTTGTATGTGCCAATGTAGTTGCCCCATTTATGGGGCGATCTCTGATAGTGCCGCAGTTACCAGTTAATGCGGGTAAG
>DASQQM010000329.1:0-3766 GCA_035643475.1 Anaerolineae bacterium
AGCATCCAAGGAGGACTGTGTTGGCTGCTCGCCTATTGCCAACCCCTTTTGCCATCTCACCTGCATTAACAGTGACGAGATTTACCGCTCTTTATCGTATTCTTTCTTCAATATCGTCCGGATATTCCGCCTTATCTAAGAGCACTGGAAGTGGTTTAATTATTTCATCGCTCATTATGATGGTACCATCGCTCTTTAGAAAATCGCTCCACCGCAGAGCTTCAAGCTGCTCAAAGGCGAGGATGTAATCGGCATGTCCTTTTTCCACTATGGGTGAGTACACTTTATCTCCAAACCGTACCATAGTGTTTACGCTACCGCCCCGCTGGCTCATCCCGTGAATTTCGGATAACTTAACATCATATTCGATACTGACGAGAACTTGCGCCAGTATATCTGCCGCTAGGATTATCCCTTGTCCGCCTACACCAACTATTATGATACTCTTTGCTTCAGCACCCATAGATACTCCATCTAACCTAAGCCTTTTCATCCACTTGCCCATATGGGATAATAGCATCTTTTTTGCATACCTGAGCACATACACCGCAACCTGGGCATTGGGAGGGCTCTATTACCGCCCGCTCGTCACTCCACGATAGTGCCGGACACCCTAACTGCATGCACGCTTTACAGCCATTGCATGCATCAGTAACCATAAGCGGCTCGCCCTTTACCCTATCTGCAAGAAGGCATGCTCGCTTGAATATTATTACGGATGGCTCATCCTTGTTTACCTCTTCTTTTACCGCCTCTCGAACTGCCTTTAGATCATAGGGGTCAACAACCTTCACTGATTCCACCCCCACAGCTTTTACAAGTTCCTCTAGATTAAGTTGCTTGCTTGTTTCTCCCCTCAGGGTAACGCCAGTACCTGGGTGATCTTGCCTCCCCGTCATCGCTGTCGTTCTGTTGTCAAGTATAAGTACCGTAGTCGCTCCTTGGTTGTATACGATATCGATCAGCGGGGTGATCCCCGAGTGCACGAACGTCGAGTCACCTATGACGGCGACCACATCTTTTCGCCCCGTCGCTTTCTGCAACCCCATTGCGCTCCCAATGCTCGCGCCCATACATAAACAGGTGTCCATCGATTCGAGTGGAGGGAGAACACCGAGGGTGTAGCAGCCAATATCGCCGGTTACGACCAACTTCATTTTACGCAGCGTATAGAGTACACCTCTGTGGGGGCACCCCGCGCATAACATCGGTGGTCTTGCTGGCAGATCAACCTCCCTGCCCCCTTTATAGCTACCATTCTCATTATCACTGAGAGCGGCCCTTATAACCTCAGGGCTAAGTTCACCGATCCCGGGGATTAGCTGCTTGCCGATTACCGGTAGCCCCCATGCTCGTATCTGATCTTCAATGAATGGTTCCAGCTCTTCAACAACGACCGCCTGCTCTACGCTCTCTATAAAATCAGTGATTAATTTCTTCGGCAACGGATAGGTCATAGTGAGCTTAAGAACTGATGCCTCTGGGAACACCTCTTTTACATATTGATAGGATATACCGCTGGCTATAAAGCCGATGTTTCTGCTCCCCCACTCAACGCGATTACCGGGAAACTCTTCTGCATACTCCGCTAGAGCCATCAGGCGTTGCTCTAGCACCACACGCCTCTGCCTCGCATGCGCAGGAATCATTACGTACTTCGCCGGATTTTTTTCGTAACGCTGCTCTTTCTTTGTTCTTTCGATGCCCACCTCTACAAGAGACTTCGAATGATTAACTCTCGTAGTTGTCCTTAAAAGCACCGGCATATCGAACTGCTCACTTATTTTAAACCCTTCACCAACAATCCACGCCGCCTCTTCGCTATCACTCGGCTCTAGCATCGGCACCTTTGCAGATCGGGCATAGTATCTGTTATCCTGCTCGTTTTGGGAACTATGCATTGATGGATCATCGGCTGACACTATCACCAGACCCCCGTTCACACCGGTATACGCGAGCGTAAATAACGGGTCTGCCGCCACGTTAACACCTACATGCTTCATGGTGACCAGCGTCCTTGCGCCACCCAGCGATGCTCCAACACCCACTTCGAGTGCGACCTTCTCATTGGGCGCCCATGAGGCTTCGATCTCATCGTACCTGGCCAAGTTCTCGAGTATTTCCGTGCTTGGCGTCCCTGGATATCCTGTCGCTACCTTTACCCCTGAGGAAAAGGCACCATATGCTATTGCTTCATTTCCCGAGAGAAATACCTTCACAGATACATTCCTAGCTGGCTTTATATAGTATACAGATCACTAAATAGCCCACCTATTACTGTGAGCTAAAGTGCCCCTTCAATTTCTATACCATTTGAGGCGCTAAAAAGCAATTATGTAGGATATCACCGTAAGGGTCTAAATTTAGTTGCTGAGGTGCCTCCCAAAGGCTGAACCATAATCTTAGGTTCCTAGGGTGAACGACCGCATTAAGCAGTTGTTACTGCAAGCTCTCGTTTGATGAACTCATCCGGCGTAAGCTAACTGATGCTTGAGGAGCTTCTGTGGATGGGATATTTGTCGTCTTAAGATTGTCTCCCTTAGCCTTGCATGAAGCGGGAGAGCACTCTTCTAGAACCGGTTAATTTTATACTGCAGGTAGAGAGTCCTAAAGAAGAAGGTAGCGACCCCAGAAAATTTAATTTCTCTGTGCAGCTGATCAGTGAAGTAGCTGTTCAAGATATTCTTAACCTTAAATGATTGCACCAATATAATGATACCTGCTGCTATGCTGAAGACATCAGACAGGTCACTAAATCCATCTGCACCTCGCCGGTTGCCAATCCTTTCTAAAGCTATCTTGGTAGATTGCATACACCGTGTGGCTCATTGCCTTTCGCCTTTGACTCACCTAGGATTATCGGTAATCTTGCTCTCTAGAAGGTATCGGTAGCCATCAACGTGGTACTTAGTGCCAGGCTCCGTTATATCCTTCTTACCGCTTTTTTGCCCTATCTTCTCGATCCTTTTCGAGCATCCCATGTGAGCTCTAACGCACCCCTTACACGGTAATCCCAATCTTCGTTGGCAGGAATAACATGACGACCAATGGTTGCTATTTCTTGGTTGCCGTCAAATTTTATAAATGAGGCTACTGTTTCAAAGCGAGGATCCTCTTTAATCGGGATAGTCTCATTGTTTGGATTACCAAAAGCATCTTCTAGTCTATTGGTATCTCCAAGGCCAAAAAACACCACTGGCTTGCCTTCTCGTGTAAATTGCTCAAGTACTGTGTGTGCGGCAGTAGTGGTATCAAGTGCTGCTTCATGCTGGTCTTCCATGACCCAAACCGCATCAGCAGGTATTGGAGCTTTAGCGTGTTCTGGGGGAACTAAGTTAAATTGGGCTGATTGGTTTACTTGAGGATACTTATTCTTTTTGAGCTTTGGAATCCATGCCTTATCCTGCGTTATAATAGCTACATTAAAAGGCGTGCTCTGTTGCTTCATTTCTTCCCAGGGGTCTATGTAGTAATGATTTCGGAAGGCCCAGGTACATATGACATCAGCCAGTCTCCTCTCCACGCTATGCCTAGCTATTGCTAGTAGTTATAGGGGTTCTTAATGAGATATTATAGCGTTTTATTACTCATTTGCCATATTCCTGTTAGTACTTATTTTAGAGTAAGAGGAAACTAGCCTTTTGTAATGCTACTAGTAGATGAACCTTAGCGAAACTTAATATTACCTCTTATGGATGTACCGGGAGCTGGAAGCTCTCTAGTCCTGCTTTTTCTCACTGATATCCTTCAAGCGCTGAGCTATCAC
>DASQQM010000330.1:0-5414 GCA_035643475.1 Anaerolineae bacterium
AAGGTAAAAGATGTCGACGGGTGCACCATGTGCGGCGACTATTGCGCAATGAAAGTGGTCGCGGAATATCTAGGAACGAGGGCGGAATCCTGTTAGTAGTCAAGATCTGAGTAAGAGATGTGGGTGCCCGGATTACCAGGGTCCAGGGTCCAGGGTCCGGGGATGTGGGTACTGTCTTGAAGTGCCAATGTGCCAAGGTGCCAATGTCGATGAGGGTAAGAAATGTGTGAATAGTTACCCAGTGTTGCAGGGGTGGACCTTGCTCCACCCGGTAGTTGCCCGATTCATCGGGCGGACCCTAGCAGTGTTGCAGGGTGTAGGTGGAAGATGAGGATACTACTCTATGAACCACTAACTATGAACTACTAACCCTTAGGTGTATACCTGTCATTGTAAGGAGCAATAGCGACGTGGCAATCTTACATACCTACATTTCTTACCCTCATCGACATGAGGCTGAGGACTGCTAGGAATCATCCCATAAATGGTGTAAGTACATTGGCACGGCCGCACGTTGGCACCTTGGCACATCAGGATAGGTGTGAATCAGGCAAATACATCTCTTGCAACACGAGAAGTATATAAGGGTCTCTGGGCGAGAGGAATATGAAAGTAAAAGATATAGGTGAAGTTGCGCTCATAGAGCGCATAGCGGAAATAGTAGAACATGCCGATGAGCGTGTTATTGTTACCATAGGCGACGACACCGCCGTTGTAAAACCGACAAGGCTTGGCTACTCGCTCCTCACGACAGACTTGCTCGTCGAGGAAGTCCATTTCACCCTTGACACCATAACCCCCTGGCAGTTAGGGTACAAATCTATCTCGGTAAATATAAGCGATATAGCCGCGATGGGTGGATTACCTGATTATGCAGTTATATCGCTTGCAGTACGTCCCGACACGAATGTTAGCTTGATTGAGGACATTTACAGGGGCATGGCAGATGTTTCGAGGAAGTACGACTTGAGGATTGTCGGAGGGGATGTTACCAAATCAGAAAAGCTTATCATCAACGTTGCGCTCCTCGGTGAAGTCGAGGAGGAGAACCTTCGCAGGAGAAGCGATGCAGTTATCGGCGATGTGATCATGGTTACTGGTGAACTCGGCGCATCAGCTGCGGGCTTAAGGATTATTCTCAACCCTGAGATTGAACCAAAGGTGAGAGAAGCGGGCATGTTGAAGAGAGCGCATTTCCTACCTGAGCCACGGGTTGAGGCGGGAAGGGTTCTCACGTCATTGGGCATACATGCGATGGAGGATATAAGCGATGGCCTGGCAAGTGAAATCAAGCATATCTGTGAAGCCAGCTCCACCGGCGCAAGGCTATTTCTCAACAAAGTACCAATGGCAAGAGGCGTGAGTAAGGTTGCAGAGCTTACCGGCGAACGGGCAATAGATATCGCCATCGCCGGTGGTGAGGATTACGAGCTGGTGTTTACCGTACCAGCTGAATTGAAAGCCAAGGTTGAAAAGTCCATGGCCGCAATCGGCGTAAAGGTAGCAGCCATCGGCGAGATCGTTGACAGCTCCTATGGAATAAGGGTTGTTGATTGGTCAGGCGTGGAAAAACCGCTTGAAATAAGTGGGTACACGCATTTCTAGGATAACGGGAAGATGATGATTAAAAAGGCTCTGGTAATAGGGGGCTCTGACCCGAGCGGCGGAGCTGGTATACAAGCGGATATAAAGACGCTGGTCGAGCTGGGCATATACCCATATACTGCAATAACCGCGATAACAGCGCAGAACAGCAGCGGCGTGGTGTCGTACGAGATAATGGCCGCAAGGCTAGTCAAGAGCCAAATCGAGTCAGTTATTTCCGAGGGCGGCGTGACCGGCGTGAAAATCGGCATGCTCGGAAGTTCGGAGAATGTATTTGAGGTAGCGCGCTTCATTAGCAATCATCCAATCCCTTATTCTATAATAGACCCGGTAATGAGGGCGACGGATGGAAAGGTGCTCACCTCAGAGGCATCGATCACTGTTCTAAAGAAAAGGGTTTTACCGAGGTCCTTTATGGTAACTCCAAATATAAGTGAGGCAACATACCTAACCGGTATTGACATATCCAGTGAGGATGACCTGCTTGATGCGGCACAGGCGCTGAAAGAGACTGGTGTTGGTTGGGTTCTCATAAAAGGCGGGCATCTACCCAGCGCTACAGCGGTGGATATGCTATACGATGGTAAGAACGAGTATTTTTTTGAGGCAGAAAGGCTGGGAGGAGAGAACGTACGCGGAACGGGGTGCATGATGGCATCTGCGATTTGTGGTTATTTGATGCAGGGATTAGAACCATATGTGGCGGTCGATAAGGCCAAGGTCTATGTGTTGAATAAAATAAAGACTGCAGTCGCTCTGGGAAGGGGCAGCTACCAGGCGCTCCCATTTGATGCAGAAGGAGAAGAGATTGAGAATCGGGTTGATTAGCGATACGCATGGGTATATTGATGCATGGGAAAAAGCGGTTGAAATGTTTAAGCATGTAGACCTCGTTATACATACAGGCGATATATTAAGTAGCGGGCCATTTAATCCGAGATTGCCGTCATACAAACCAACAGAGCTGGCAAAGGCGATAAATGATGCGCCCTTCCCCGTGATATTCGCTAGAGGTAATTGCGATGCCGAGGTTGATGCGATTGCGCTTGATTACCCAATACAATCCCCGTATGCACTTGTTCTAGTGGATAATCTAAGGATGATGGCGACGCACGGGCATCTTCACAACGAGGATGAGCTTATTGAGCTAGGGCATCGCTACAAGCTCGATATTATGATAAGCGGTCACACTCATATGGAGGGCATAAAGAAGCGTGATGGTCTCTATCTAGTAAACCCCGGTAGCGCTTTGTTGCCAAAGGGTACGAGAAACGTGCCCACAATTGGACTTATCGAAGATAATCAGATTAGGATAGTATCGCTTGAGGATGGCATAGAGATAGACAAAGCTGAGATAAAGTAGCCAGAGCAGATGGTAACCTTAGAGCTGGCCGGGTTTCTTTGGACAGATAAAGGCGATTCTTAAGTGATAAACCGCTCAAGCTATACCGCTTCCGGTAATTGCTTCAATGTAGCAAAGTAAACCTCATCCGGCGTTAGATCGTCAAGACCTTGATGCCGACGCCGTTCATTGTAAAGCGCAAAGTATTTCTTGAGCTCGCTTCTCGCCTCAGAAATTGATCCGTATGCCTTGATATACACCTCTTCGTATTTCACGTTTCTCCACAGACGCTCGATAAACAGGTGAGTAGCGCGGGGGAATCGCACCCCCACGCTCTCGCAGAACCGTACGTGAACGTCTCCGCTCATACGGCTCCCATCACCCAGCCTAAAGCTTCGAGCCCAGTAAATACCAATGAGCAAAAAGCTTGGGTTCACGCCGCTCAATTTCTCTTAACCAATGTGCGGCCCGACGCCTGTGGCGCCTGAACCTTTTGTATTTCCGCATGGCCCAACCGACGAGAATGGTGTTGAAGTGATTAAAGATCGGATACAGTGCAGACCGGTAAAATCTGCCGTAATACTGTATCCAGCCCCGAAGTACGGGATTCCACATGCGGGCCAAATCATCGATGGCCTTATCGCTGCGCAGGTGAAGACGCCAACTTCGCATCTCTTGCCTCATCTTCTTGGCCGCTTCGTTACTGACCGCCGGTGAAAAGTTGATGAAGTATTTGCCCCATCTATTCTTTGAGCGGCGGGGACGAAACGTATATCCCAGAAAATCAAACTTTTCGTGGGTATGCTTACCCTTTCTGTCATCGTCCTTGCAGTAAGCGATCCTGGTTTTGCTTGAGTTGAGTGTCAGTTTGCACTGGATAAGACGCCTCTCGATTCTTAGTAAGAGTTTTTCGGCCTGCTCTTTGGTCCGGCAGTGTGCCACGATATCGTCAGCATAGCGCTCGAAGGGAACCTCGGGATGCGTCTTTTGCATCCACTCGTCGAACGCCAGATGAAGAAAGATGTTAGCTATTAATGGACTAGCCACTCCGCCTTGCGGCGTTCCCTTCTGTCTTGGGAGCAGGGTCCCATCCTCTAGCTGGATTGGCGCTTCGAGCCAACGCCGTACATACAGCAGAATCCATGGGCTATTGGTGTATTTGCCCACCGCCCGCATGACGAGTTCATGATCCAGATTGTCAAAGAATCCCTTGATATCCAGGTCGATGACCCAGTTGTAACGCCAGCATCGCTTGCGCGCTGACTCGAGCGCGTGATGCGCTGACCTTCCTGGCCGATACCCGTACGAGTCGGGGTGAAAGCATGGTTCTACCAGTGGTTCTAAGTACGTCTTTACCACCGTTTGGGCAATCCTGTCAGCTACTGTTGGGATGCCAAGCGGTCTGGTATTCCCGTCTTTCTTGGGTATCTCTACCAATCGGACGGGAGGCGGGAAGTAAGTGCCTGACGACATGCGGTTCCATATCTTGTAGAGGTTGTTCTTCAAATTCTTTTCGAACTCCTCGATAGATTGGTTGTCGATACCAGCGGCTCCCCGGTTGGCTTTAACCTGCTTGTATGCATTCCACACTGTCCACTTGGAAATACTAAATGGCTTTGCTTTGTCCGACAAGCTCCTCCCCTGATTGGGTTGGCCCGCCGTCAAAGCTGGATGATGCAACCCCTTGGCTCCATCCGGTTTCCCGGATTTCATCGCTACTACGGGTTGCTCCGTCCCTTCGCCTCGCCTTGGTACTCTCATCCTTGTGAGTCCTTCACTTGGATTTCTCCCTTATCATCGAGGCGGAAGGTTCCCACGTTCCGCACAAGGGCCTGGCTTGAGGTCACGCCGCCTTTATGCCGGATGCCGCCCAGGCAGTTTACAGGCTCCCCCTGGACTCTTCCCGGGCTAACAACGTCTCCCGGTTTTGACATCGTCCCTGGATTTTCGACACATTGTCGGCGGTTCACTTCGCGTTCGTCTCCTCCAAGCCTTACCTGACATGATCTAGTCGTGCCTTTTCCAAAACGCTTACCACTACGGCTTTTGACCGTAGCAGCTTTTGGCGGTTTGAAGCCTGCCCCTGCCGGCCGGCTCCGAGAGGCCTACCCTCATCCCTTATGCAGCAAAGCTGCGTTTAGGCGACCATTTCGGCCTCCTTTCCGCGCCGTCGTGGCGCACCGTTGTCCATCCAGCGTCCTTTGCCGTCCATGCTGATCTTTATTCCGTTGCCGCTTAACAGTCCCGTAAAGTCTTCAGAGGTAAATTGTGCCCCCTGGTCGGTGTTGAATATCTCCGGCGTTCCGTAATTATCGATAGCTTCTTGAAGTGCTTCTATGCAAAATGACGCGTCAAGCGTATTGGAGAGTCTCCATGAAAGAACTTTTCTGCTCGCCCAATCCATGATGGCAGCAAGATAGCAGAACCCCTTTGCCATCGGCACGTAGGTTATGTCGGCGCACCACAC
>DASQQM010000331.1:0-5199 GCA_035643475.1 Anaerolineae bacterium
TAACCCCACTCATTATCGTACCAGGACAACACCTTGGCTATTTTCCCGTGCACCATAGTTGAGAGACCATCAAATATTGATGAGCGCGGATCCCCGACAATATCCACCGATACTATCGGATCCTCGGTATATGCGAGGTAATCAATCCAACGGTCGGAATCCGCCGCCTCCTCGATTGCCCGGTTTATATCTTCTGCTGATACCTCTTTAGAGAGTTCCACCGTGAGATCGACAAGCGAGCCATCCGGTACCGGAACTCTAAGTGCCATGCCATCCATCTTGCCTTGGAGCTCTGGAATGACAAGTCCGATCGCCTTGGCAGCGCCAGTCGAGGTCGGAATGATAGACATTGCCGCAGCTCTTGCCCTTCTTAAATCCTTATGTGGCATATCAAGAAGTGCCTGATCGTTGGTATATGCATGGACGGTGGTCATAAAGCCCCGCTCGATCCCAAAGGTATCCACGAGTATTTTCGCTACAGGTGCGAGGCAGTTGGTGGTGCAGGATGCGTTTGAAATAATTTTGTGCTCGGGTTTGAGCTTATCATCGTTTACCCCGAGAACTACCGTAATATCCTCGCCCTTTGCCGGGGCGGATATAATAACCTTCTTGGCTCCCGCATCGAGATGCTTCTTGGCATCTTCGGCCTTTGTAAACCTCCCGGTCGATTCGATAACGATATCCACGCCCAGGTCCTTCCACGGGAGAGCGGCCGGGTCTCTTTCCGCGGTCACTCTCATCTCCTTGCCATCGACCACGATGCTGCTATCCACCGGCTCAACATCAAGATCGAGAACTCCGAAGATCGAGTCGTACTGTAGCAGGTGCGCGAGGGTTTTGGCATCAGTGAGATCGTTCACGGCAACTATATCGATATCGGGGTCATCAAATGCTGCCCTAAAAACGTTCCTCCCTATCCTCCCGAAACCATTGATGCCTACCTTAATTGCCATTTATTCTCCTCTCCTTCTAGAACAATTTGCCATTAATTTTTCCCTATTGGATTCGGCATAAAACCTTAATTAAGGCTTTTTGCCAGTTGGGATAGCCGTCTAGCCCGATGGTAAACAGCTGATTTACTAAGCGGTGGGTCAAAAAGCTCTCCCAACTCTCTTAGATTAACATAAGGATGTTCGACGCGCACCCTAGCAAATTCCTGCAAACTTGAGGGTAAATTTTTTAACCCGATTCTTGAGTCGACCAGAATGACGTCGTTAATCTGCTCCGCAGCCGCGTTCACCGCCTTGTTTACATTTGCGGTGTCACAATTTACTAATCTGTTCACCTGGCCGCGCATCTCTCTTATAATGCGCTCATCTTCCCACTGGAGAATGGCGTTGTAAGCCCCTATCAGCGCGAGAAACTGGAGGATCTCTTCGCTATCCTTTATGTAGACCGCAAAATTTCTTTTGCGATCGCTTATCTTAGCATGAAGGCCAACCCTGCCCATGAGGTCCCTTAGGTCCGAGGCGAATTCTGCGTTATCAGTTGTAAGCTCGAGATGGTAATCGCCCTTCGGGCTGCTTATAAACCCACCGCCTAAAAAGGCTCCCCTCAGGTACGAGACTGCGCAGCAGTCCCTCTTAACAATCCTGTGAAGTATTCCCGGCACCACCCGCATACGGTCGTCTAAAATGCCGAGTTCGTTCAGGACTTGACTGATTGTATTTTGGTCGGGGACATGAATTAAATAATTGTTGACCTTATGCAGTACAGAGCGCCTTATCACCGATTCTACTTTAAGCGAAAAAGTACCGGTCAGGTACTTATATAAAAGTCGTGCAGCTGCAGCATTTTCCGTTGAGATATCGAGCGCAAAGCGCTCGTCTCCCAAGATATGCAGGCTTCCATCCATGTGGATGATGGCCGATGCCTCAGCACGCTGGCAGCATGCACGCTTTGGCTGCAACTTGGCAAGCTCATTCTTCACTTGTGTTGAAAATGCCAACTAAATAATGCTCCTTTCGATCTGCCGATTGCCGGTTACCGTGTAACCAGGTAACCAGATGGCCTGTAACTGGTCTTTTATACCAACTCATGCAGTATCGTTGCCAACTTATCCGCGTCGTGACAGGATGGCCTCTCCTGGTCCAAAACATCCGCGAGGGCAATGTTTACGCCAAGTGCCTTTATATCTCCATCGTCCACTGATACTGGGTAGCGCCTGTGTTCGATATAATCGATAATCTTATCCCCCGGCACCGGCGATGTGTTGATTATCGCCACATCTATCCAGTCGGCCGACCCATGATCGACAATAGCCGTGATGTGATCGCATGCCGTAAACAGATCCGTCTCCCCCGGCTGGGTCAACACATTGCAAACGTAGACCTTAATCGCCTTCGTCTCGGCGAGAGCCCTTCCTATACCCGGAACCATCAAATTCGGGAGAATACTGGTAAATACGCTTCCTGGCCCGATTACTACCTGATCGGCCTCAAGTATCGCCTCCACCGCTGCAGGATAAGCCTCGACATCCGGCGGATCGATATAGACCTCTTTGAGCGGCCTGGTAGTCCTAGCTATGCTTGCCTGCCCAGCAATGGGTTCACCGGTAAAGGTGGCTGCATGAAGCGTTACACTGCTCGTCGTCGATGGAAATACATGCCCCTTTACCGATAGCAACTCTGATGCAGCTTGGATTCCCTCGATGAAGCTCCCCCGCAAATCCGTAAGGGCTGCGATAATGAGATTGCCGAGGTTATGTCCGGATATGCCATTTCCGTGCGTAAAACGATACTTAAATAAATCGGCAAGAAGCTCGTTCTCGGCAAGCGCCGCGAGGCAGTTTCGTATATCACCTGGCGGAAGTATCCCTATATCCCTGCGCAACCTTCCTGAGCTCCCGCCATCATCAGCGACGCTGACTATAGCGGTCACCACATCAGCATACTGCTTCAAGCTTTTTAAAGCTACCGGCAATCCGGTCCCCCCGCCAATCGCTACCGCTTTTATTCCTGGCATATATATACCTCTTATAAAGAAGATAGCTCTCAGCCACCGGTTGCTAACTATCGACTTCTGTTACCTTAGAAATGTCAATCACATGACCAAGTAGCTAAAAGCAAGTGAACACCTACTTCTGTCTTCCATTATCCCTGTGACGGACGATTACGTTATAATCCTTACGCATTAAGAACTTGGCGGCCTCCTCAGCAATAGCAACCGAGCGATGAGTTCCACCGGTACACCCGATCGCGATGGTGAAGTGGGTTTTTCCCTCGGCGACATACCTGGGGAGAAGGAATGCTAAAAGACCTAAGAACTTTCGCAAGAAGACTCGGCTCTCGGACCTGTTTAAAACAAACTCGCATACCTTCTTATCAGTACCGTCAAAATGCCTCAGCGATTCCACATAATGAGGGTTTGGCAGGAAGCGCACATCCATCACGAGATCCGCATCGAGCGGCACACCGAATTTATACCCGAACGACATAACGGTAATCATTATACCTTTCTTCTGCTTATCCTTCTGCAGTATCGCCGTCCGTATCTTATCCTTAAGCTCAAAGGGCGCTAATCCACTTGTATCGATAATAAGATTCGCCTGACCGCGCAGCTGCTCCATTATATGGCGCTCCTGGTGAATTCCATCTACTATCGCACCTTCCTCGGAGAGCGGATGCCTGCGCCTCGTCTCTTTAAAGCGCTTTATAAGTACCTCATCCGATGCCTCCAAGAAGAGTATCTGGTACTTAATCTCAAATGATTTAAGTTTTTGCAGCTCCTCAAAGAGAGTATCGAAGAACTCCCTGCCCCTGACATCACATACGACCGCAACCTGCCTCACCTTACTCCCCGGAAGCGTACACAACTCCGCCATCTTGGGAATTAGCGATGGTGGCAAATTATCGATACAGAAATAGCCCATATCTTCAAAACACTTTATCGCTTCCGATTTGCCCGCTCCTGAAAGCCCCGTTATAACCGCAAATTCGATATCAGGATTCAATATCTCTTCGACCTCGCTTACTTAAAGTTTATCCGCCTAATTTATTTTAACTTATACTCGTCCCGATGTGCCAACGTCCAACGTGCCAAAGTGCTGCAGTTAGCTAGTACTGCAGTGCTGCAGTTAGTGTAAGCACAAGATGTGGGTATTGGGATTGCTTCGTCGCTATCGCTCCTAAGGACACACTTCTTTTACCAGGAGTGTCCTTCCTTAAACTACCCACTCTCAGTGGGTCGGGGGTTCGCAATGACAGGTATACTTCATTGGCTAGTGGCTAATTACCCACATCTTTTACTTTCACTTGGCCAATCCCTCATCTTCTCCCCACATCAATACGCCCGATGAATCGGGCAACTACATTGACACCTTGGCACTGTGGCACCTCAAGACAGCACCCTCATCTTCTACCCACATTAACTGGTAAACTGCAGCACTGGGTAACTATTCCCACATCTTCTGCCCACACTCCAATTCACCCATTCACCGATTCACCAGTTCCCTACAATATCCCTTCAATCCTGAGTAGCCTCTCCTTCCACCCGGGAAGACCGCTCCAGCCCCCGATACCACCATCGCTCCTCAATACCCTATGACAAGGGACAACTATAGGCACTGGATTCTTTGCCATTGCGTTGCCGACTGCACGGGCCGCACCCGGCCGCCCGCAACGCTCGGCGAGCGCCTGGTAATACGTTACCTCACCATAAGGCACCTCTCGTAGGTGCTCGTACACTTCCCTCTCGAACTTGGTTACCGATCCGTAATCCACCTGGATATCAAAGCGCACCTGCTCGCCCTTAAAATATTCCGTTAAGGCTGCACTTAAGGCGCCTCCTGCATCTTGCGCATATTCACATACGCCGAATCTCCGGTTGATCTCCTCGGCCAGCTGAACGTCGCTCCGCTGGGGTAATATTACACCGGCAAGCCCTTTTTCACTAAAAACAGCAGCACCTGTTCCCCACTCCGTCTCGTATACATTGAACGCTCTCAAATTCCAGCTCCCCTACTACCTCATCACACATTATTTGACCTCTAAGATATTAGAAATTAGATCGAAAGTGCCTGTAAACGCGCTCTGCAATAATATTTGGAAGCCCAGGGACGCTCTTGAGCTCCTCCAGGGTTGCTTCAACGACCGCACCCGGTGATCCAAAGTGCTTAATGAGGAGACGCTTTCTATTCTCACCAACGCCCGGTATCTTGTCCAGTGTCGATTCAACCATTGCCTTGCCGCGAAGCTTCCT
>DASQQM010000332.1:0-5234 GCA_035643475.1 Anaerolineae bacterium
CTTAAGCGATGTATTCTCTAAGATGGTGAAGAATATAGAGCCCGCTTCACCAAAGCCTTCAACTTTTGTACAAGTAGTTGAACCTGCCGTAGACCCAGTAGACCCAATCAGTCCAAAGCCCGTTCTAAATGCAATCATCGCTGTCCTTGTAGGGTTAATTTTAAGCATCGGTCTCGCCTTCCTCTTAGAGACATTGGATACTTCGGTAAAGTCAGCAGATGAGGTAGAGAAGCTAACAGGAATGGTATCCCTTGGCAGCATTCCTCTTGCTGATCGGAAAAAGGCAGTGATAGATAATGGCAATAATCACGCCGTCTCTGAAGCGTATAGAAGTCTAAGAACAAATATCCAGTACTTAAATTTCGATAACCTAGTAAAGGCAATTGTGGTAACAAGCCCTGGGTTAAGGGAGGGCAAAACAACGCTCAGCGCAAACCTTGCGATAATTCTTGCAAAAGCAGGGCATAAGGTTCTGGTCATTGACTGCGACCTGAGGAGACCGAGGATTCACGAGGTATTCGGACTGTCAAACGATACCGGCCTTGCGAGCATCTTGGCCAGACGATCTGATATAACCCATGCGGCACAGAGAAGACCACTTAATGGCTTATATGTGCTTCCAAGTGGGCCTATACCGCCAAACCCAGCCGAACTTTTAGTCTCAACGCGCATGGAGGAGATAGTAAAAAGCGCTAAGGAGGAATTCGATTTTATCATTATTGATTCTCCTCCGATTCTTGCGGTAACCGATGCCGCTGTTCTGGCTTCGAAGGCGGATGGGGTTCTGCTGTCATCGAGCTTTGGTAGAACTAATAAACAAGCGCTAGCTGCATCGCAGGCGGCGCTGGAAAAGATAGGCGTACGCGTCCTCGGCTTTGTTATAAACGGCGTGAAACCAGGCGGTAGTTACAACTACAACTATGACTATAGCCGCTACCGTAAGTCAGCGTAGACCTAAAGTAACGAAGCTGAGCAAAGAGCTCTGAGAGTTCAAGGTTTACGTAATCTCTGCAGTTATTTTTGGGAGGATATTGGAGGGGCACCAATATGGCTTCAGAGGAGAGCACTGACACCCTACGACACCGTCGTACAAAGAGGAAAAGAAGGCTCGTATTGGTAGCAGGCATCTTGTTCATCCTGCTTCTCGTCACGTATGGGGCGGTTCTAAGCAAAGACATACTTACCGCAAAAAGATTTCTTAACCAAGCGAGAGAAGATCTGGATACCGCTACTGGAATGGCAAATGATGGAAAGCTTGTTAAATCCTGGGTCTACTTTAAAAAAGCAGAAGGCCACCTCCTTGAAGCGCGCGAAAGCTTATATCGCCCAAGTGTTAAAGTTGCCGCAGTTATACCGGTTGCCAGCCAAAACATTAATGCCTTGACCTCAATGATCTCTGCCGGAGTCGAGGTTTCGCGCACTGGACAACTTCTCAGCACGGCATTGATGCAGGTTCCGTCAAAAGATGGATGGCCCGATGTTGGCCCTGTTAACGGGAAAGTTGATTTGAGCCCCCTCACTGCTGCACGACCCTTTGTGAGAAGGGCGGATGACCATGCCCAAATGGCCATTGCGGCATATAAGAAGATAAAGCCCGGTTTATTGCTACCACCGGTTAGAGATGCTAAAGAAGAACTTGGTGGGAACCTTAAAAGACTAACAGAGATAACAGCTACTGCAAGAAATATACTAGGTATTTTGCCTAACACTTTCGGAGGTGATAGAGAGAGGCGTTATTTTCTGGCCATACAAAATAATGCTGAGCTTAGGGCAACTGGTGGCCTAATCGGCAATTACAGCATCATTACCATTGCGAACGGAAAGGCCTTTCTAGAGGACTTTAATGATATCTCTGTGCTTCAAAGAAAGGACCTGCCGGTTGATGCACCGCAGGACTTTACCGATCGTTATGGCCGGTTTAAGGCAACGAGTAAGTGGCCCAATGCCAACATGAGCCCGGATTTCCCCACTGTGGGCAGAGTACTTTTAAACCTCTATAAGAGTAATACCGGCGAGGATTTGGATGGTGTAATAAGTATCGACCCGGTTGGGCTGGGGTACTTACTGGAGGCCATCGGTCCTATATCCGTACCAAAGATTGATGAGAAAATTGATGCAGGCAATGTTGTAAATTGGACGCTGGCTAAGGCGTACAGCAAATATGAAAACAGAGAAGATAGAAAGGATTTCTTGGAATATATAGCAAGGGCTGTTTGGGAGCAAGTGGTTTCGGGACAGGGTAATAATGAGCAGAAGCTTACGACCCAATTTTTGAGCGCCCTCAATGACAAGCATATAATGCTCTTTAGTGCCCATAAGGAGGAGCAGAAGGTTTTTGAGGATCTAGGATATGCTGGTACTCTTACCCCTACCACCTGCGATTTTCTCCAAGTACTGGTGCAGAACCAGGGCGCTAATAAGGTCGATTTCTACATGCACGAAAAAGTAGGGTACGCTATTTCGCTGAATGCGGATGGCTCAGCGCGCTCCACGTTAACGATTAAAATAACGAATAATGCTCCAAAGGCCGGTCTATCACCATATGTAGCAGGCGCATCTCCGGGTGGTGCAAGGGATGGTTTTAGTAACGCGTACCTGAGCGCGTATGTACCTAAAGGAGCGAGATTAGTCGATGCGGTCGTAAATAATAGAAGAGATAATCCTGAGGTCGATCATGAGAAAGATAAAACGATCTTTTCATATAATCTCCATATAGCGCCAGGGGCTAGCAAGACGATAGTTTTTGTCTACGACCTGCCAAAAGCGCTGATCCTTAATGGCAATAAGTCAGAATATACACTCGATTGGCAAGCCCAACCGATAGTTAACCATGCCGATATAACCTTAGATGTCGAGATACCAGAGAGCCTTGATGTAGCGAAACTTCCGGCCGGTATGAGTAAGCAGGGAAGGGAAGTTACGCTCAAGAAAAAGCTTATAAGAGACGAAAGGTTCACGATCGGGTTATCTGGTAATTAGGGTGTTGCAGTGCCACAGTGCTGCCGTGCTGCGATTACTGGTCTTGATGTGCCAACGTGCCGAAGTGCTACAGTCACTTGTGGTTGCCCGATTTATGGGGCGATCTTCGTTAGTGCTGCAGTGTTGCAGTGCTGCAGTTAAGTGTAAGTAAGAGATGAGAGCCTGAGATTGCCATGTCCACTGCCTACAGGCAGTCTCCTCCTAAGGACACACTTCTTTTACCAGGAGTGTCCTTCTCTTAACCACCCACTTTTAAGTGGGTTGGGTGCTCGCAATGACAGGGTGCCAGCAGCTGTCAGCTTTTAAAATCAGCCCTCCAGATTTCCGCACTGCAGCACCTGGCACCTATTCACCATTACACGAAGGTGTCATTCTGACCTGTAGCGTAAGTAGCTGTCATTCTGAAGCGGAGGCCTGAGTGCAAACGAAGGCTGGAGCTGAAGAATCTAAATAATATCGTCACTATTTCTAGGGATTTACAAGGATTCTCTAACCATGCCAGCGAATTATTCTATCCATGAATCAATACTACGTGTATGTAGTAACCAATAAATCTGGAACCTTATATGTAGGTGTTACCAATAATCTAGAGCGTCGCATCTTTGAACATAAGAACAAACTAATCGAGGGGTTCACAAAAAAGTATGCTATCGATCAATTGCTCTATTATGAGATAGCAGGAGATGTGGTCCGTGCGATTGAAAGAGAGAAACAAATCAAGGGCTGGACGAGAAGAAAAAAGATCGAGCTAATAGAATCATGTAACCCTGGATGGAAAGACTTAAGCAAGGGATGGTTTTAGGCTTGAGAAGGTAGATGATATGATATGGTTGTAGGCTTAAGAAGCTAGACGATATGATCTAGATCCTTCGCCTCCGTTTCACTGCGGCTCAGGATGACAGATTGGGGGTCTTCGGCTCTTTAAGGATGACATAGGGATTTTGCATTTCAAGTACCCACTGGTAATTGGGCTATCACATGTCATTCTGAGGAGCCCACAGGGCGACGAAGAATCTCAAACTCAGGATGACATGTAATTACAATAGCATTAAGTACTTCAAAATTCCGTAGATCTCTGCCCTAATAGACCTAGGCCGGCCAATCGTAGGCACGGCCAATTGTGAAAAAGGAAAATCGAAGTGCCGTCAACGTGAGCTTGAGGTGACACAATTGAAAATGAGAGACATTTTATTCTATGTTCCTTTGTGCTTCCTCTTAATTGGGGCTATAGTCCATATTGTTGGGTTGTTAAATGCAGTGAATAATAAATCGTTTTCACTGTGGAGTATCTGGGTGGATTTTTCGATGTTACTTATCGATATTGCTGTCTTTTATGGCCTCTTGGTTAAGAAGAGGTGGGGTTATTATGCTTCTATGGCGGTATTTGTACTTTCTGGGTTAGTACAATTGTTCTTGGGCATTTCTCACATGACATCGAGGGGAGAGATTCCCTTCGAGATTCAGAACTTTGGAGCCATTGTAGTCTGTGTTATTGCGGCTATATGCTTATACAACATGAAGGATGAATTAATAGAAGCCACCTCATAAATATGCCGCAACGAACAACCTTCGAGGTAACACGGTTTTCACCAGACGGCATAGCATTTATAAGACGGGTTCTAATCATATCTTGCAGCACCCAAATTACCAGGTTTAAATACCGCTTTATCAGCACTTTTATGATCCTAGAACAAGTAGTGCGGAAGTCAGGGGTGCTGCAATGCCAAAGTGCTGCAATGCTGCAGTCACTCGTAGTTGCCCGATTTATCGGGCGAATTAGTAAAGGTTTTTGTTGTAGGAAACGCCCCATAAATGGGGCAACTATGTTTTTATCAGACGCAGAGCGCTAGTTGATAGGATAATCGACGAGTATAAATCGTCTGCTCTGTTTTAAGCAGCTCGTCTTATTGAAGGCCGCACCGCAACAGCCAGAACCTTCTCAACAGCACGACAGGTATCGTCTATATCCTCTTCAGAGAGCGTGGGATGGACAAGAAACATGAGGCTAGTCTCTCCAAGCTCTTTTGCAACCTTGAGTCTCTCTGCCGGGCGAAGGCCCTCAAATGCCTTCTCAAGGTAGATCTCACTGCAACTTCCCACAGAGCAGGGGATCCCTTCAGCTGAGATTGCCAGCATCACTTTATCTCGATCCCAGCCACTTTTAAGGGCCTCTGGGGGGATGAAGGCGTAATACTTGTAATAGGAGTGGTAGACGTCACCTGCTGGGGTGGGAACTCTTAGTGCCGGGATATGTG
>DASQQM010000333.1:0-3840 GCA_035643475.1 Anaerolineae bacterium
GGTGTTGCAGTTACCAGTTAATGTGGGTAAGAGGCGTGGGATTAGCCAAGTGGTAGTAAGAGGTGTGGGTAGAAGATGAGAGAGATCAGCCACGGGCCAAGAGCCACTAATCAATGCAGTATACCTGTCATTGCGAGCCCCTCACCCACTGAAAGTGGGTAGTTTAAGAAAGGACACTGCTGGTAAAAGAAGTGTGTCCTTAGGAGGAGCGAGCCTTAGCGAGCGACGTGGCAATCTCAGACCCTCATCTCTTACCCTCACCGACTGCAGCACTTTGGCACGTTGGCACATCTAGACGGGTAACTGCAGCACTTTGGCACATTGGGGCACTTTGGCACTACTAGAGATCGCCCCATAAATGGGGCAACTACATTGAGTGATTAGGACTGAGGACTATATATAGGTGTAAGCCATTGGAAAGGGGATTTATAGAGATTGATCAGCGTTGAAGAGGCGAGGGAGATTATCCTTAGTAAAATAGAGCGCCTCGAAACAGAGGAAGTGCCGATACTGGAATCACTGGGTCGGGTACTTGATGAGGATATATATGCGGAGGCCGATGTCCCACCGTTCGATAACTCAGCGATGGATGGCTACGCTGTACGGTCTGAGGATGTGGCCGGTGCCTGGCCGGGCGGTCCGGTCGAGTTGAGGGTGCTCGGAGATGTTGCCGCGGGGTACGTCCCTGAGAGCCCCGTCGGTAAGGGCGAGACGATCCGCATTATGACTGGCGCGCAGATGCCCGAAGGCGCCGATGCGGTGATTATGGTTGAAAATACCGAGCGCACCGATGGTGGCGTGCTTATATTTGTCCCGGCAAGGCCGGGAGAGAACGTCCGCTTTGCAGGCGAGGATATAAGAAGGGGCGATGTCGCCCTGAGGCGAGGCAAAAAGATAATCCCCGGAGATATCGGGGTAATGGCAAGCGTAGGCAAGGCGCGGGTGAAGGTCGTCCAGAAGCCGGTGGTCGCGATCATTACCACAGGCGATGAGCTGGTCGATATCGACGAACCGCTTGTGCCGGGCAAGATCAGGAACAGCAACGCCTACTCGATTGCTGCCCAGGTTATCGACACCGGGTGCATACCGCGTATCCTCGGGATCGCACCGGATAGCCGGGAGGCGCTGATGGCTAAGATCGAAGAGGCAGCCGGTGCAGATATGATTGTAACGACCGGTGGGGTATCTGTTGGCGACTATGATTTCGTAAAGGATATTCTTGACCGGGCCGGTGAGATGGTCTTCTGGCAGGTGGCGATGAAGCCCGGCAAACCGCTTGCGTTTGGAATCGTACAGGGCAAGCCGGTCATCGGCCTCCCCGGATACCCGACATCATCGATGGTAAGCTTTGAGCAGTTCGCACGGCCGGCGCTTCTTAAGATGAGCGGGCGCACCGATATTACCAGGATGACGGTAGAGGCGATTTTTGAAGAATCGTTTAAAAACAGGTCGGGGCGCCGCAACATGGTCCGGGTGATCGTGAGCAAGGATAACGGTATCTTTAAGGCAAGGCTCAGCGGCTCCCAGAAGTCGGGGAGTCTTAAGCCGATGACCCTTGCAAATGGTTTGATGGTTGTGCCGGAAGACGTTGAGGATTTACACCCGGGGGATAAGGTTACGGTACAGCTTTTTGAACCGATAACGGGTTGATGCTGCTAGGGGTCTAGAATGTATCGGTGATCAGGCTACTAGGTCGCCCGAAAATCCGATTTCCGGTAACCGGTTGGCCTCACCAATGGAGGAATATGTATGAGTAAATCAACAGAAGAAATCATCAAAAGAATCGAGGGGGCATCTAAGGACAAGCGAATATCCTGCACCGTGGCACGGAAGGTAGCCGAGGAGCTTGATGTTCCGGTTCGCACCGTTGGGGATGCCTGCAATGAATTGGGGATTAAAATATACGCATGTGAGCTCGGGTGTTTCTAATGGTCCCTGTCGTTTCGATAGTCGGCAAGTCAAATGTTGGCAAGACGACGTTTATGGTAAAGCTCATAGGCGAGTTAAAGAGGCGGGGATATAAGGTCGCCGTTATTAAGCATAACGTCCATCACTTCGAGATCGATCACCCCGGCAAAGACACCTATCGCCATGCCGAGGCGGGCGCCGACGCGGTGGTGATCGCGTCTGCCCACAAGTTGGCGATGATTAAAAAGTTAGAGGAAGAGCTATCGATCCAGGATGTGGTTGCATTGCTTGGGCCCGGATACGATCTCGTCCTCACCGAGGGGTACAAGCGCGAGCCGTTCCCAAAGATCGAGGTATCTCGGATGGCGCACAGCGCTGACCTGATCAGCGAAGAGGATGAGTTGATAGCCGTGGTTACGGATAATACGTTCGCGATAGATCGCCCGCATTTTGGCCTCGATGATGCCACAGGCGTTGCAGACTTGCTCGAGCGAGAAATAATGGCGGCGGAACGCCGCCCAAGTGAGGTTGAAGGGAGCCAGCGTGGGGCTTTACGATAGATTTAACCGCAAAATCGATTACCTGAGGATATCCGTCACCGACCGGTGCAATCTGCGCTGCTTATACTGCATGCCCGAAGATGGCATACAATCTAAGCCTCAGAAAGACCTGCTAAGCTACGAGGAGATACAGCGCTTTGCAGAGGCTGCGGTCGAGGCCGGGATATCCAAGATACGGTTAACCGGGGGTGAACCCCTGGTAAGAAAAGATATAGTCAGCCTCGTAGAGATGCTTGCGGCGATACCCGGTCTCAATGATCTATCTCTTACAACGAACGGTCTCCTTCTTCCCGAGCATGGAGAGAAGCTAAAGCAGGCCGGCCTACAGAGGATAAATATAAGTATCGATAGCCTCGATCCGCACGTATACCGGCGTATAACGCATACGGGCAGCCTTGATGCAGCGCTTGCTGGGATGAAAAAGGCCCTTGAGCTCGGCTTTGCACCGATCAAGATCAACACGGTCTTAATGCGGGGTGTAAATGACGACCCCGCGGATTTCATACGCCTCATCTACGAGTATCCAGTGCACGTTCGCTTTATCGAGTTCATGCCCATTGGAAGGTGGGATCGTACGCTGTTTATGCCCGTCAATGAGTTGAAGGCCAAGCTCGAGGGGCACGGTCTCATGGGACCGGTTGATGGTCCCGCGGGTGCTGGTCCAGCCAAGTATTTCAACGTTAAGGGCACCCTCGGCACGGTGGGGCTTATAAGCCCCATGAGCAACCATTTCTGCGGGACCTGCAATCGCCTCAGGTTGACCCCGGATGGAAAATTGCGCCCCTGCCTCTTCTCAGATGCGGAATTTGACATAAAGCCCGCACTCAGGCATAACGTAAGCAAAGAGGAGATACTTCTCATGATCCAGGATGTCCTCAACGACAAACCGGAGAGGCATAAGGCTGGAAATGCGGAGACGCTAAAGAGGTTAATGTACCAGATTGGGGGCTAATATGGCGGATCGCTGGAAGATAGTCGAAGAAGAACTCAGGGTGCTCACGCACCTTAATGCAGAGGGTAGGGCGAAGATGGTTGACGTGAGCGACAAGGAAATAACGGCCCGAACGGCAGTCGCCCGGGGCGTGGTTGAGATGAGCCCGGAGACTATGCAGTTGATCAAAGAGGGGTCCATCGAGAAGGGAGATGTCCTCGCCGTTGCCCAGGTCGCCGGGGTCATGGGCGCAAAAAAGACGCCCGAGTTGATCCCGATGTGCCACCCGCTTCAGATAACCGGCGTCGATATCAACTTTTCGGTCTTAAGCGACATGGAGCTTGGCATAACTGCAACCGTAAAGACGATGGACAGGACAGGTGTCGAGATGGAGGCGTTAACTGCTGTCTCGGCAGCCGCCCTTACTGTGTATGATATGTG
>DASQQM010000334.1:0-10791 GCA_035643475.1 Anaerolineae bacterium
AAGCAGTCACCCTACACATCCTTGTCGATAAAGACCTCACTGTTGAGCGCTCACACGACATCTCAAACGCGGTGGAAAGAAAGATCAGCGAGACGATAACCGGAGCAACCGCCGATGTCCACGTCGGCCCAGCATACAAGCTTAAGAGAAGGGAGGCGAGGTAGGTCCGTATTACAGCAAGTGGTTATTTACCTTACCGGCACTACGATCGTCTATCAGTATCGGTCTAGTGCTCACGGCGCATTCTTCTATTCACTGAAAGGGATAGCTCCCTGAGTATCGGCTATCTATTAACAAGCACTATTTCCGCTCTCATCCTTGAAGCAGGGGATGCAGAGCTTCCTGCCTTGATAGAGCCTTATCTTTGTCTCCATGGCGGCCTCGCCGCAGGCGTCGCAGATCACCGATTGGAGCACCTGTGCTTTTGGGGGAAGGTCGATCGCTTCTTCGCGGCTATCGAAAAGGTCCTCTGCGGGCATAGTCAGGAGGCGCTGTATCGTCCCTTCTCTGGTTTCGTCCTTCTTGGCCCAGCGGCCCTTTGGCCTTACCGCAATCCGCAGAGCCTTACCGGTATTTCTGTTAGCGATGGTGTAGACATGCTTCCCGTAATCCTCGATGAAAAAGTTTCCCTTGCCGGCGGTGGTTCCCAGCATGTACTGGATCGCATCGATCCCGCAGGCGCGGTTCTCAACGGTGGCAATTACCTCTTCATCCTCTGAGCGATGGTGCTCAAGCCATGCAAGGGCGAGGAGGGCGGCGCGATAGCCAAGGGTTAAGCCTGGGCAGACGTGGCCGTGAAACCGGGCAACCTCCTCAATCGATGGGGTATTGCTGGGCACTAGCCTTTCACCAGCTCTTCGGCGATCTGCACCGCATTAAGGGCGGCTCCCTTTCGTATCTGGTCGCCGACCACCCAGAAGTTTAAGCCATTCTCACACGACAGGTCTTCTCGTATGCGCCCAACAAAGCAATCGTCCTCACCGGATGCAAAGAGCGGCATTGGGTACTTTTTGTCCGCCGGGTCGTCTATGACCTGCAATCCTGGCGCGCCAGCAAACAGCTCGCGCGCCTTCTCAGGCGTTATTTTTATCTCTGTCTCTATGTTTATCGATTCGGAGTGCGCCCGTACAGCGGGAACACGCACGCATGTCGGGCTCACCATGATCTCGGCATCACCCATTATCTTGCGGGTTTCGTTTACCATCTTCATCTCTTCCTTGGTATAGTCGTTATCCTGGAAGACATCGATGTGCGGTATGAGGTTAAAGAGAAGCTGGTAAGCAAAGTGCTCCGCTTTTATATCGTCGCCGTTGACGAATGCGTTCGCCTGGCGCAAAAGCTCGTCCATACCCTTCGCTCCGGCACCTGAGGCCGATTGGTACGTTGAGACGATAATTCTCTTTATGCGACTGTAATCGTAGAGCGGCTTTAATGCGACCACCATTATGATGGTGGTGCAGTTCGGGTTGGCGATTATGCCCTTATGCTTCTTTATGTCACGGGGGTTTACCTCGGGCACTATGAGCGGTACGGCATCATCCATGCGAAATGCACTTGAGTTATCGATGACGACGGCACCTGCATCAACGGCAGCCGGCGCAAACTCTTTGCTTATCGATGCCCCCGCCGAAAAAAGCGCTACGTCTATATCTTTAAAGGAGTCCTTCGTAAGCTCCTCTACCGGGATTTCTTCACCCTTAAAGGTAAACCTTTTGCCGACAGAGCGCGCCGATGCGAGAAGCTTAAGCTTACCGATGGGGAAGTCGCGCTGCTCGAGAACGGCGCGCATCTCCTCGCCGACAGCGCCCGTTGCCCCCACTATCGCCACATTATAGAGTTTCACTGATAACCGCCTCCTCGCTCAGCTGGAAGTGCTCGTGTAGTGAGCGAACTGCGGTTTCGATGCTTGCGGCATCGATAACGCAGGCGATCTTAATCGGTGAAGTGCTTATCATCTGGATATTTATCCCGTTGTTTGCCAGTACATCGAACATCTCCGCGGCAACCCCGGGATGGCTCTTCATGCCTGCCCCGATGAGCGCAACCTTGGCTATCCCCTTATTGCAATCATGTCCTTTGGCGCCGAGCTCCTTTACTATATTCTCGATTATAGATTCGGCCCTCGGGAGATCATCGAGGTTAAGGGTGAAGGAGATGTCGGTGAAGCCCTCATAGCTCACATTCTGCACTATCATATCGACGTTGACGTTTGCGGCCGCCAGCGGCCTAAACACCTTGGCCGCTATGCCGGGTCTATCCGGTACACCGTAGATCGTTATCTTTCCCTCGCCACTATCATGGGCTACCCCGCTTATAATAGGTCTCTCCATACCCTCATCTTCCTCCTTGACGACCGTTCCAGCGCCGTCGGTAAAACTAGACTTTACATGTATAACAACGCCGTTATTTCGGCCATATTCGACCGAGCGAAGCTGCAACACCTTCGCGCCGGTTGAAGCCATCTCGAGCATTTCTTCATACGTTATCTCGGATACGAGCGAGGCGTCCGGCACAATTCTGGGGTCGGCTGTAAAGACTCCCTCGACGTCAGTATAAATCTCGCATTTCTCGGCACGCAGGCCCGCAGCAAGCGCCACTGCCGTGGTGTCGGAGCCACCACGGCCCAGTGTAGTAATATCGTTGTCGATGGTGACTCCCTGGAAGCCAGCGACGATAACGACCTTCCCGTTGTCGAGCTCCTGTAGTATTCGCTCGGATTTAACATCGACTATCCTCGCCTTTGTATGGCTGCAGTCAGTAAGTATACCTACCTGGTAGCCGGTAAACGATATGGCTTCATGGCCGAGTTCATGTATAGCCATGGCAAGGAGCGCGACCGACTGTTGCTCGCCGGTTGCCAGCAGCATGTCCATCTCGCGCTCTGGCGGGTTTGTGGAGATCTGCCGTGCCAATTCGACGAGCTCATCTGTCGTATCGCCGAGCGCTGAAACCACGACTACTACCGATTTGCCTTCTAATTTTGTCGCGACCACGCGCCTGGCGACATTCTTTATCTTCCCGACGTCGGCCACCGAGCTTCCGCCGAATTTTTGCACAACTATTCCCACAACCTGCCCCCGATCGTTCGCAATTATATTATTGTAGCAGCACAAATAGCTCACATCAATAATTACGTCAGTCCGCTCACTGGGTACTACTCCATCAGCTTTGCAGTGGTTGCTGTCATTGCAATGACACTTTTGAGTATGCTCGATGCTGTAGTGGGGCAGCATAGGCCCCTGTTAAGATTAATCGGTTCTCCATATTACCTATGCGAAAATTACGTTTTGGAAAGTAAGTGCTTCCGTCTTTAAAATGGATTCAATTGCGCTTATAATAAGTGATCATGTCTTACTGTCCTAAGTGCGAGCGTCAATTCGAGGCAGGACGATACAGGTGCCCTAATTGTGGGTCGCTTCTGGCATATAGACCATCTGGTAGGGGACCATCGTTCTGGGTTAAATATAAGAATTATAAAAATCTGCTTATCCTTCTTGCCCTGGCTGTTGCTATCGTGGCAACGCGGGCGGTAGCGGTTAAGACGACCATCTACTGGCTTATCATTGGGGGCCTTCTCATCACAGTGCTTATAACCTGGTTGAGGCGAAGGGGAGGAAAGAGGTATTATCCTCAACAGAGCCGCCCTAGCAGTCAAAGTCATAAGCCCACGAGAAGCCCTGCGGCTCATAACAAGGCCTCAAATGTGATCCCCTTTAGGAAAAAACGCAGCTCTAAGTCAAAGGCAGAGTAGAGTTACTTTTCCTCGCCCACTTCAGTCGATATACGGTGGGCGAGCTCCCGCATATACTCTATATTTGGGCCGAACTCCTTTCCATACTCGTGAAGCAGAGTGCCCTCGTAGATGAGTTCATGGGCTTCTTCTCCTAGTATGTCGCCGGGATAGTTATCGGTGAGGTAGACGTAGAGCAGAAAATAGGCATTTCGTGCCTTCCAGGGCTCGAGTTTGCCTTCCTCAATCTGATCGAGAAACCAGAAGGTGAGCCGGGCAAGCATATTGCGGGCGTCGTCGACCTCGCCAGCCTCGATCTTTAGCGCGATCGGCTCGACGACGATGTAAACATCGCGCGTTGTCTCCTTCGCATACTCTTCAAAAGGGATATCTGGTTTCATCATCAGGGTGCACCTCTTTTGTCGCTCGATAAATCGAGCAACTACATCTTTCTGGTACGGGCCATGCTAATGTTGTGACTTTTTAGTTCTACCCATATTAAAAGGGGCCGAGACAGACTCGGCCCCTGCGTATTAAACCCGCATTGCCTAAATTAAGCAGGCCATTTAACCCCTAGATTATTCAACGCCACTGCGCTTCTTTAGGGTCTCCCAGTTCTTATTTATCTGGGCCTGGAACTCCTCAAGCAGGTGCTCATTTCCTGGCTTGAAGAGATGCTTGAAGCGACCTTGCGGTTTCAGGAAGTCAACGAGTGGTTTTAGCTCCCTCGGCTTGAAGTTAAGCGTCCACTCACCATCTTCGACCTCGTAGAGCGGCCAGAAGCCGGTCTGAACCGCAAGTTTTGCGATCTCTATCGTCTCATCGTTCCCGATCCTCCAGCCACGCGGGCATGGGGCGAGTACGTTTATGAAGGCCGGACCATCTATCGCAAATGCTTTCTCGGCCTTCTTAACCAGGTCCTTCCAGTGGCTGACGCTTGCTTGGGCGACGTACGGGATGTTGTGCGCCACCATGATCTGGGTAAGGTCCTTTCTCTGCTGCGGCTTGCCAGCGCGCACCTTGCCAGCCGGCGATGTCGTCGTTGCCGCACCGAACGGCGTAGCACCCGAGCGCTGGATACCTGTGTTCATGTATGCGCCATTGTCATAGCAGACGTAGACCATATCGTGTCCGCGCTCCATGGCCCCGGAGAGCGACTGTAGGCCGATATCATATGTTCCACCATCGCCACCGAAAGCGACGAACTTTACATCCTTATCGATTTTACCCTTTCTTTTAAGCGCCTGGTAGGCAGCCTCAACACCGCTCACCGTTGCCGCGGAGTTTTCAAACGCGTTATGGATAAACGGTATCTTCCACGCGGTATATGGGTACGGTGTCGTCGAAACCTCTAGGCAGCCGGTTGCCGAACCGGCAACTACCGGGGCATTTGCCCCAAGCAGTACCTGGCGAACCGCAATGGAGGCGCCGCAACCAGCACACAGCCTATGACCGCCACTTAGAAGATCGGGCTTTTTGCTAAGCTCTTTAATAGTTGCCATCTGCCTCCTACTCCTTTACTCCAAGTAATGTAACCGCCTCGCGGGGTGCCTCTTCGCCCGCTGCTACCTTCTGCATATCGCTGACGACCGTCTCAATCTGGTCCGGGCCGGTGTCCCTTCCGCCAAGCCCGTAGACATAGCCTTGAACAGCCGGGCGTTTCGCGCTGTTATAAAGCGCCGCCTTTACCTCCAGGTAAACGGGACCGCCAAGCGCGCCAATGGAGTCGGCGCGGTCCATAACGGCCACTGCCTTAAGATGCGAGAGTGCACTTGCAACCTCCGCTGACGGGAAGGGTCTAAATAGCCTCGGTTTCAGCAAGCCGATCTTAACTCCTGCTGCCCGCATCTTATCGATAACGTACTTTGCCGTGCCAGCGGTTGACCCGAGGACTATTATACCGATCTCAGCGTCGTCCAGCTTGTACTCTTCAAATAGCCCATACGCTCTCCCTGATAGCTCGCCATACTCTTTTGAAACCTCGATGACGATATCCTTGGCGCCATCCAGGGCAACGCGAAGTGCTTTCCGCTGCTCGTAGTAGTAGGCGGGCATAGCAAATGGGCCAAACGTCATCGGCTCATCGATGTTAAGAAGAGCGCGCTTTGGCGTGTATTCGCCGACAAACCTCTTTACTTCATCATCGTCTAACACATCGAAGCGATCGATGGCGTGGCTTGTGATGAACCCATCGTGCAGTACCATTACTGGTAGCAGCACATCCTCGTGTTCGGCTACCCGGATCGCTATTATCGTATTATCATACGCCTCCTGGGCAGTCTCCGAGAACAGCTGTACCCAGCCCATATCTCGCGCACCCATTGAGTCCGAGTGGTCACAGTGAATATTGATCGGGCCGGAGAGCGCCCTGTTTACGTTGTGCATCACTATCGGGAGCCTCATCGCAGAGGCGATCGAGAGCTCCTCCCACATAAGAGCAAGGCCCTGGGACGAGGTCGTTGTCATAACCCTGGCTCCAGCGGCCGACGCGCCGATGCAGGCGCTCATCGCGCTGTGCTCTGATTCAACGTTGACGTACTCGGTATCCACCTGCCCGTTTGCCACGTAGTTGGCAAACTCCTCCACGATCGTCGTCTGCGGCGTAATTGGGTAGGCCGCCACGACATCTGGGTTAATCTGCTTCATGGCGAGCGCGCAGCCGGCGTTACCGGTCATCGCGACAGTCTTAGCCTTTGCAACCGTCTTAGCCATTACTCCTCGCCTCCTTCACCCTGCATTGCAATCGCCTTCGGTGCACAGACCTTGGCGCAAATCCCACAACCCTTGCAGTGATCGTAGTCAAAACTTGCGAACTTTTCACCCTCAACCCGCACAGATGAGTCTGGGCAATTAATCCAGCAGAGAAGACAATCTGTGCATTTCTTCTCATCCCTGACTGGCTTCTGGGTACGCCATCCACCAGTCTTATAGTAATCGGCGTTTCCAGCCTCGGGGATGGTTGCGCCCATCGGGTGCTTCTGCCAACCCCAGCTTTCGGCGTCCTTTATATCCCATTTCATTCAGCCTTCACCTCCGCATAGGCGCGCTCGACCGCCTTCACGTTGCCCTCAATAATCTCCTCGGCGAATTTCTTGCCGAACGATTTGCGGACGTAGTCGGTCAGATTTCCAATCGGCATCATACCAGTCGCCTTCACAAGCGCACCCATCATGGGGGTATTTGGAATTGGCCGGCCGATCGTTTCCTTCGCGATTTTGCTCGCATTAACGGTAAACACCTTGCATCCCTCAAGCTTCATGGTCTCTCGGATCGCGGCCGGCTCCTCATCGGTGTTTACTATTAAAATACCATCTTCGCCGAGGCCGGCGGTAACATCCACCGCCCTCAGAAGCGTTGGATCGAGGACTACCACGATTTCAGGATTCGTTATGCTGCTGCGAATATAGATTGGCTCATCGCTGATCCTCGTAAACGCCTGAATTGGAGCACCCATTCTTTCCGGACCGTACTCCGGAAATGCTTGAAAATACTGGCCTTGTGCAAGGGCTGTCTCAGCTAAAAGCTTAGCGGCCGTAACAGCTCCCTGACCGCCTCTTGCATGCCAGCGAATCTCAGTAAGTTTCCCCTCTCCCATTGTCACCTCCGAAATATTTAAGGGTATCCTTCTAATAATCAAAAGACCGTTAGAAGAATTCTATTGGTATATCCTCTTGCCTGTCAATAAATTTGTAACACTAGTATCGCACGTAGTGAGATCTTGACGGTAAGTAACTGGGTAAGCAACTGAATGCCCAACGCAGGAAGCACCGCGGCTCTCATTACTTTTGCTGGCAATTATTACCAGTAAAAGTAAACTACATTTCTCGCCTTCCTTCAAGGGCGCGCCCCAGAGTTACTTCATCGGCATATTCAAGATCTCCGCCTACGGGAAGGCCACTTGCGATACGGGTAACGCGGATTCCTAGTGGTTTGATGAGTTTTGCGAGGTACATCGCAGTCGCTTCGCCCTCAATATTGGGATTTGTGGCAATAACAACTTCGCGTACCTCTTTCTCTCCAAGCCTCTTAAGGAGCTCCCTGACTCGGATATCATCCGGCCCTATCCCATCAATCGGCGATATCGCGCCCTGAAGAACGTGGTAAAGACCTCTAAATTCACCCGTTTTTTCTAATGCGACGATATCCTTTGGCTCCTCTACAACGCAGATGGCGGTCTGGTCCCGGTTCGTATCCCTGCAGAATTCGCACCTGGCCTGGTCCGTTACGTTAAAGCACTCCTCGCAGAATTTTATCTTATCTTTTACTTCATCGATGGCCCGTGCTAATCTTTTCGCATCGCTCGGTGATGCCTTAAGAATGAAAAAAGCGAGTCGCTGAGCGGTTTTAGGCCCGATGCCCGGAAGCTTGGATAACTCTTCAATAAGACCGGCAACCGGGCCAGCATAGTAGGACATTCTTATAATTCCACCTTACTATCTCGTTTGTAATGACCAAATTATACCTGATTCTTGGGGAAAATGCTTGGGCAGCCATGGGATGGGGACAATGCCGGAAGATAACAACGTCCGGCATTTATGCGGTTACAAACCCTACTGGATATAGCGGCAAACACCTAGAACCCTGGTAATCCCAGGCCACCTAAGCCACCAGCAAGCGGCCCTGTCACGGCCGAGAGCTTCTTCTGGGCAAGTTCCTGGGATTGGCAAAGCGCCTCATTCACCGCTGCTACCACCATATCCTCGAGTATCTCGACATCCTCTGGATCAACGGCTGATGGATCTATTTTTACCTCTAGCAGCTGCTGCTTACCGGTCACGACAGCCTTGACAGCCCCCCCGCCGGCGCTCGCCTCAATGGTGATTTCAGCCAGTTCTTGCTCGGCCTTAGCCATATCGGCCTGCATCTTCTGGATCTGCTTCATCATGTTTCCGTATTGGCCTTTCATCTATCTTTCCTCCTCACTTGTGATCTCGTCGATGGAAATTTCCTCAACTATCTTAGCACCAAATGTATCCTGAACCAACTGGATATAGTCATCCACCGGCAACGGGGATTCTTTTGCCGTCGTGCTGTCCACCACGGCAACGGTGGCGCTGTCATCAGCATACTCGCAGGTAACCGGTATATCAAAACCGCTCACCACCCGCACCGCGGCTTGAAGCAGCTGTAGGTTTTCCGGATTCTCCACGAAGCCTTTGGCGCTCTTCTTAAACGAAATGATCAGCCTTCCATCACCGATCCGACATGGCTTCCCGGCGGCAAAGAAATTATACCTCGACGGCTTTTTTTCCTTTACGACCTTAAGAACCTGAGGCCATACCTTTTGAATTATCTCCATGTCGACCGCACTGTTTGCCAATGTCCCAATGGACTCACCCACCATTGCAGCCTGCTCGGTACCATGAGGAGTAGCAATTCCTCTCTCGTCCCTGCTCTCCGGCGTCGCCGTGTCCCTGCCCTGCCTCGGCGTCACATCTGGCGCCACGGGGATAGTACCCGTTAACATGGCGCTTTCGAGACGCTCAATTCTATGCAATATACCCTCAATTGAGGCGTCGGAATCGGCCTTTGCCATCTTGAACAGGGCGATCTCAAGGAGTAATCGGATTTCAGATGCCCACCTGGATTGGTTGTAGGTATCGCTTAGGGTGGTTATGAAAAACGCCAGCGCTTGTGGGCTTACCGTTAACGCCTGCCCGGATAGTCTCTCCTGAAGCTCGTCTGGTGTTCCTATAGGGCTAGTGCTCGGCACATGTTGGATGAGGAAAAGAGTGCGCAAGTGATCGAGGAGGTCCTTGATGAATTGGCGGATATCGACGCCCTTCTCAACCAGCTCCTCGATGAATAAGAGCCCGGCGGCAATATCGCTCTTGCTGAGTATGTCGGTAAAGGTAAACAGGAGTTCACTATCGGTCAGACCGAGCAATGAGATGACATCAGCACTCGTTATAGTATCACTGGAGTATGATATGAGCTGCTCGAGGGCTCCGAGCGCATCGCGAAGCGCCCCTTGAGCGTGGTGCGCGATGAGCGATACTGCTGATGCCTCTATGGTCACACCCTCTGCGCCTGCAACCTCTTCTAATCTCGCCCCGATATCTGGGGCGGCAATACGCCTGAAATCAAACCGCTGGCACCTGGATAGGATAGTCGGAAGAACCTTATGAGGCTCGGTCGTTGCGAGAACGAAGATGACGTGTTCTGGTGGCTCTTCAAGCGTCTTTAAGAGCGTGTTGAAGGACTCGGCGGTAAGCATATGAACTTCATCGATTATATAGACCTTTTTGTGCCCCTCCGTTGAGCTATAGGGGATCCTCTCGAGAAGCTCCCGTATCTCTTCAACCCTGCGGTTGGATGCAGCATCGAGCTCGATAACGTCGATAGAGCTCCCATCGGTGATCGATGTGCATGAGTTGCAACCGTTGCACGGTGTTGGTGTGGGACCTTCGATACAGTTTATCGCCTTTGCCAGCACACGTGCGGTGGTCGTCTTGCCGGTGCCGCGGGGCCCGCAAAAAAGATAGGCGTGAGAAACTCTTCCCCTCTCGATGGCATTCTTCAAGGTTTGGGTAATATGAGATTGCCCTACTATGCTATCGAAGGTCTGGGGCCGCCACTTCCGATAGAGAGATACATAAGCCAACGTTAGCCTCCGGGTTGAGCTTCTTGTAGTTAAGCCAAAATTAACAGATTTGATGGGGCAAGTCAAAGAAAGCCACCCTTCTCCCTAAAGATCCAGCCGCGGTATTATCGCTTAACCCAGGACATCTATCCTAGCATGTGCTAACCAATGACTAGCAAGGAGAAGGACGAGGCAATAAAAAAGGCGGCTCTCGTAAGCCGCCTCATATCTAAAAAATAGGTGATCGTGCACCTGCTGTCGACATCCGGCCCCAAGCGTTGCCACGTAGTTAGCTCCAGCCAGGCTTCCCCACGGCACACGGAATAGCCCGCTTACCGCTGCTTCCTCCCGGACCTGACGGGGTTCACGAGTTTCCGTTGCGCAGGACCCAACCTTCAACACTACTTGCGCAACAACCGACCTCACAACCGGGGAGCCTCGAGCAGGAATTCAGTCCCGCTATAGCGGATTGCGAGTA
>DASQQM010000335.1:0-2322 GCA_035643475.1 Anaerolineae bacterium
GACGTGATGTCCGAAACGCTGATAGTGGATGCGCTAAAGACGAGGTTTCCCGACCACGGCACCCTTGCTGAGGAAAGGGGGAGTACTCAGGCTACGTCCGATTATATCTGGATTATTGATCCACTCGATGGGACGACCAACTACGCGCACGGCTTTCCTGTTTACGCGGTCTCAATCGGCCTTGAGTATAAGGGTGAGGTGATTGTCGGGGTTGTCTATGACCCCAACCTGGATGAGCTCTTCACAGCTGAAAAGGGGAAAGGTGCGTTTTTAAATAATGAACCCGTACGGGTCTCTAAAGTAAGCGAGCTGAATAAATCCCTTCTCGCTACCGGCTTCCCATATTACTTCCGGAAGGACCCGGAGAGAATAATAAAGTATTTCACCGATTTTTCACTAGAGGCACAGGGCATACGGAGGGCTGGAGCAGCCACAATCGATCTTACCGCATTGGCCTGCGGACGGTTTGATGGTTACTGGGAGCTCGGCTTGAAGCCCTGGGATATGGCGGCCGGGACTCTAATTGCAGGCGAGGCAGGCGCAAAAATAACGAGACTCGATGGGGGCGCGTTCGATATCCGAGTACCAGAGATTCTGGCGACCAACGACCTCATCCATGATCAGATGCTTAAAATTATTGGGAAGAATACAGAAGCCAGAAGCCAGGAGCCAGAAGAGAAGGAATAAAGAGGTGGGAATGATAGCATCCACCGCCTGTAGCGCAGGGCTTTAGCCCTGCTAACCTTTAGAAAACACGTGTGACGTTGTACTAGAGCTGATTGCTTATAGCTATAGTAGCGGCATCTTCTTTTATTCTGGATTCTGGCTCCTGACTTCTGGCTCCTGTAGGCCCACAGTAGCTGATAGATAATCGCTGACAGCTATATTTAGGGTAGAAAAATCTTTGGAAAGGCTCACTTTATATAATACCCGTGGAAAGGGATTGCTATGCAGAAACCCCAGCTAAGGCGGGCACTGGGAACCGTCGACGCGACGGGCATTGCGCTAGGGGCGATTATCGGCGCTGGCATATTCGTAACAGTCGGCGAAGCAGCCGCTGCAGCAGGGACGTCATTCTTGCTCGCGGTGCCAATCGCCGCCCTGGTTGCACTGTTCAGCGGGTTGAGCGCAACCGAGCTCGGCATACGGTTTCCAAGGTCAGGCGGGACATACGAGTTCGGGCGAGAGGTTCTATCGCACGGTATCGGGTTCATCGCCGGCTGGATATTTATTCTGGCGGGAGTTACCGCGAGCTCTACGTATGTGCTTGCTTTTGCCGGGTATTTACAACCCATTATCCCCGGAATCCCTCTTCAAGCAGTAGCGGTCGTATTGGTTTTAATTGCAACCGCTGTAAATTATTTCGGCGTTCGTTTTTCGGCGATGGCTAATACATTGCTAGTTGCCCTTAAGATAATTATTCTCCTGATTTTTGTACTTATAGTCGCTCCTGAAATAAGATTGGATAACCTTTCGCCAATTATCCCCAAGAGCACAGCCACCCTGTTTCGTGCAACCGCCTTACTGTTCTTTGCATATGCGGGATTTGCAAGGCCGGTAACCCTTGCTGAAGAAATTAAGAGGCCTGAATCGACTCTTCCGGTATCGCTGTTATCTGCGCTTTCTACCTCTATGTTTATTTACCTTGCCGTCTCGCTCTCCGCGGTCGGGGTGTTGGGAGGCGAGAGGTTGGCAGGGAGCGCAGCGCCTCTGAGCCTCGCTGCAGGTGAAGCGGTAGGAGAGACCGGTACGATAATAATATCCATCGGAGCGCTGGTTTCGATGGTAAGCGTCCTCTTAACTGAAATTTTTGGCCTTTCGCGGGTAATTTTTGCGATGTCAAGAAACGGCGATCTCTCAGGCTGGCTCGGTGCGGTCCACCCGGGATATAGGGTGCCCCACCGGGCAATTATTCTAATAGGGGTAATAGTGGCACTGCTCTCAGCCTTCACCAACTTAAGTTCAGTGATCGCCGCAAGCAGCCTCGCCCTTCTTCTTTACTATGGTCTTACAAATCTTTCCGCATTACGCCTCAGGCGGGGGAAGATCTATAGCCCCGCTTTTTCAGCGATGGGATTGGTGACGACACTGGCGCTCTCTCTTGCGTTGCCTATAACAACGATAACCGTAAACGCTATCGCCATCAGTATCGGCCTTCTGTATTATTACGCGATACGGCCGCGCCTTTTCCTTTAGCTACTTAAGGTATGATCATACGGCAACATAGGCGGCAAAAAGCCCCTCTAGGAATCATTCATCTTCTTAAGGATACGGATAAGCTCTTCCTGTTCCTTCCTGGTCAACCTCTCGACGTACGGGGCC
>DASQQM010000336.1:0-5024 GCA_035643475.1 Anaerolineae bacterium
CGTAATACGGCATAGCACAGCGCATATTATGGCTCAGGCTGTGATGCGCCTCTACCCAGGCGCGAAGCTTGGGATAGGACCAACCATCGAGGAGGGCTTCTATTACGATTTCGATCTCGAGACGCGCATCTCTGCCGATGATCTGGCGACCATCGAAGAGGAGATGCGGAGGATTACCTCCGAGGACCTTCCCTTTGAGAGGCAGGTAGTAAGCAAGGAAGAGGCAAAGCAGATCTTTAGCGATCAGCCATATAAGTTAGAGTTGATTGAGGATATACCCGAAGAAACGGTGAGCATATACAGGCAGGGCGAGTTTGTCGATCTCTGTCGCGGCCCGCAGGTGCCGAGCACCGGCAGGATAAAGGCCTTTAAGCTGTTAAGTATTGCCGGTGCCTATTGGAGAGGCGATGAAAAGAGGCCGATGCTCCAGAGAATTTATGGGACGGCATTCCCAACCGAAAAGGAGCTCAAGGAGCACATCCAAAACCTTGAGGAGGCGGAGAGGCGCGACCACAGGAAGCTGGGCAGGGAGCTCGACCTCTTCAGTATCGACGATGAGTTCGGTGCTGGGCTTCCTCTCTGGCATCCGAAGGGCGCAATGCTGCGGAAGGTTATTGAGGATTTCTGGAAAAATGAGCACGTAAAACGGAGCTACGAGCTGATAGCGACTCCACATATTGCCAAGGTTGATCTCTGGAGAATCAGTGGGCACTGGGATTTCTATCGCGAGAGCATGTTCTCACCGATGGAGGTGGAGGGGACAGATTATGTCGTAAAACCCATGAACTGCCCAGGCCATATAAAGATATACAAGAGCCACACGAGAAGTTACCGTGACCTTCCCATCCGCTGGGCTGAACTTGGAACCGTATACCGCTTTGAGCGCTCTGGCGTTCTTCATGGTCTGCTTAGGGTTCGCGGGTTTACCCAGGATGATGCGCATATCTTCTGCACCCCCGATCAGATAGAAGATGAGATATTGGGGGTCATCGAGCTAATGACCTTCATATTGAAGACGTTCGGTTTCGAGAAGTACGATGTGTACCTGTCGACACAGCCAGAAAAGTTCGTCGGAGCTCAGGAGAACTGGGACCGAGCAACCAATGCTCTTAAATCGGCACTAGATAAGGCGGGCCTACCGTATGCTGTCGATCCGGGTGAGGGCGTCTTTTATGGCCCGAAGATCGACGTGAAGATAAGAGATGCGCTCGGTAGATCATGGCAGTGCACGACTATACAGGTTGATTTTAACCTGCCTGACAGGTTTGAGCTCGCTTATATTGGGGCAGACAACCAGGAGCACAGGCCAATCATGATACATAGGGCAATTCTCGGTTCGCTCGAACGGTTTATTGGAGTTCTTATAGAGCACTATGCAGGTGCATTTCCGGTATGGCTGGCGCCAGAACAGGTTGTAATCCTCCCGATTGCAGATCGCCACAACGATTATGCAGTGGGTGTTGTCGATAAATTACAGAATATCGGCGCTAGGGCTCGGGTTGATACACGTACCGAGTCGGTAAATAAGAAAATACGGGATGCGCAGCTGCAGAAAATCCCCTACATGCTCGTCGTCGGGGATAAAGAGATAGAGAATAACCAGGTGGCGGTACGTGATCGCAGCGGTAACCGTGGGCCAGTCGCACTCGATGAATTCATTGCTGAGCTTACGGGTGCTATAATGCCGCCGGTGATAGGGGCAATCGCTGAGGCTGCTGATGGCGGGGCCAGCCAAGCGTAAGGGATAAGATCACGCTAGACAACGCAAACAGCCACGTAGTATACTTTAGTGTGCACAATAAATCGAATAACGGAAAGAAGAAGTCACATCGGAATTTCGATGGAGCTAGTTGCTTCTCACCCCTAGACGCTCAAGGGCGTTCAAAAGGGTTATCAATGACCACACAAAAGGTGGGCGGCAGCTGCTGTCCACCTTTATTGGTATGTTTTTGGCCGGCAATAGCCGATATATGGATTGACGCCTGTGTGTATTAGAAGTTTTGCATTTGAGGGAGGTGATAAAGTATCGCAACGGATGCGAGAGTCAACGAGAGGATTCGCACCCCGCGGGTTCGGTTAATAGCTGAAGATGGAACCCAGCTCGGCATTAAGCCAACCGATGAGGCTTTAAAGGTTGCATATGCCAAAGGGTTGGATCTGGTAGAGGTTGCTCCTCAAGCAGATCCACCGGTCTGCAGAATAATGGATTATGGAAAATTCAAGTACGAGCAGACACAGAAGGCAAAGAAGGCCAGGAAGCATGCGGCAACAACGGTAATAAAGGAGATAAAGCTCCGCCCGAAGATCGACAGCCATGATTTCGAGGTAAAGAAAAAGCACGTAGTACGCTTTCTGGAAAGTGGGGCGAAAGTAAAAGTCACCATCATGTTTAGAGGTCGCGAAATGGCCCACACCGATTTAGGAAGAAAACTCCTCGATAGGTTAGCTAAGGAGGTCAGCAATCTGGGCAAGATTGAGGCCAATCCGAAGCTCGATGGAAGAAACATGGTAATGGTTCTAGCCCCAACAGTAAAGGTGTCGGTTGCCGAAGAGTAGGAACCAGAAGTTTCCAATATATTCGCTTTACCTATTAGCTCAAGCAGTAATAATGCTTGGGACATGAGGTATCGTTTTGCGTTAACAGGGTTAATGGTAGTAAAACGAGCTTGCTTAAATATGCTTGTAGTGGCTGATAGCATATTACAGGCTGGAAGGGAGTACGATTATGCCAAAGATGAAGACCCACCGTGGAGCGGCAAAGCGCTTCAAGGTTACGGGCTCAGGGAAATTGGTCTATAAACATGCTTTTACGAGTCATATTCTTGAAAAGAAGAGCCCAAAGCGTAAGAGACAGCTACGTAAAGAAGGGGTTGTTAATTCAACCAACGAGAAGAACCTCAAGCGTATACTGGGGATGTAATGAATTTCTGTTTAAAGGAGTTGACAGCTGATGCCAAGGACGAGACATGCAAAGAGCACGAGAAAACGGCATAAAAAGATATTAGAGCTGGCAAAGGGTTATCGAGGCGCAAAGAGTAAGCAGTACAAGGCTGCAAAAGAGCAGGTTATGCACTCACTGGCATATGCATATAGAGACAGAAAAGCCAAAAAACGCGATTTCAGGCAGCTCTGGATAGCGAGGATTAATGCAGCTGCAAGGTTAAATGGTATGTCGTATAGCCGTCTCATAAATGGACTTAAGCTTGCGGACATTGAGGTCGATAGAAAGGTTCTTGCCGACATAGCGGTTCACGATCCGGAGGCTTTTGCGGAACTGGCATCGGTAGCTAAGGAAAAGCTTAGAGCTTAATCAATATTCTGTACTTATCCCCGGTGTGGGCTGGGGAATAAAAAATGAACTATATGGTATAAAAGCTGTGTTGGAGAAGAGTAGCCGATAATCATTCTTTACAGAGAGGCGAGTGAGGCTGAGAGAACGCCAGGGATGACCGGTGAAGTTCGCTCCAGAGCAATGACCTGAAAGGACTGCCTTAAAGGATGTGGTAGCCCGAGTAGGCGATTCGGATATCCCACCGTTATCGGGAGAAAAGAGCAGAAACAAAGCGAGAAGGCTTTTGTAATGGTATAGCCTTAATTAAGAGAGGCAAGGGTAATCCCCTAAAGGCACTGGTTGCTTATGTTTCTGAATCAAGGTGGTACCGCGGGTCCTTTCTCGTCCTTGTTTTACGAGAGAGGACTTTTTTCATGGGCCCAGGGTTCGGAGACCAGGGACCAGGGATGTGGGTAAGAGATGTAGGTAGAGTTATCCAGTGCTGCAGTGCTGCAGGGTGTGGGAACGAAGTGTGGGTACTGTCCTAAGGTGCCAACGTGCCAATGTGGTTGCCCCATTTATGGGGCGATCTCTGCCGGTGCTGCAGTTACCAGTTAATGTGGGTAGAAGATGTGGGCACTATTCTATGAACTACTAACTCTTAGAGGTGCCAATGTCGATGTGGATAAGAGGTGTGGGGTTGGCTAAGGAGCCAAGAGCCAAATAGCAAAAGGCTAGCAGTCGAGGTGTGGTTGTCCGATTTATCGGGTGCAAGAAATATTGATAGGCCCCCTATAAATGGGGTAACTACTGACAGACTGTTTATGAAGTAGAAGAATAGGTAGCTTTGCGGGGCAGGAAGAAAGATGGGAACTCTGAGGGAAACACCCTGGACCCAGGACTCTGGCCCCTAGACCCTAAATAATCAGAGGTGATAAACATGCTATCCCAGGTGGATTTACGCAACATATTGGAAGAGGGTAAAACGGCCATAGAAAGGGCCTCCAGTCTACGGGAACTTGACAAAGTGAGGGTTGAGTACCTTGGTAAAAAGGGAAAAGTAACCTCGGTTCTAAAAACGCTAAGCCAGCTGCCTCCTGAAGAAAGAAGAGAAGTGGGAAGGGTTGCAAACGAGGTGAGGCAGGAGCTCGAGGCAGCTATATTGGCAAGGCAAGATGAAATAGCACGGGCCGAGATGGCAGAACGCTTAGTTGCTGAGGCTATTGATATAACGCTTCCCGGTCGAAGGTCCGCTTTTGGGAGTAGACATTTAATCGCCCAAGTAATACAGGAGATAACCGATATATTTATAGGTATGGGCTACAAAGTTGCAGAGGGGCCGGAGGTTGAGATCGATTACTATAACTTTAAGGCCCTCAACACGCCGGCCGATCACCCCGCAAGGAGCTTGCAGGACACCTTTTATATCAGGAAAGAGAGTGTTCAGCCGGCCGATGGCGATATCCTTCTTAGAACCCACACATCGCCTGTGCAAATACGGGTAATGAAATCACAGCAACCGCCGGTTTACATAATAGCGCCCGGGCGGGCGTTCCGGCGGGATGTTCCCGACCCCACTCACTCGCCGATGTTTCACCAGGTTGAAGGGCTGGTGGTTGATGAGGGCATTACTTTTGGTGACCTAAAGGGAACACTTGAAGAATTTACAAAACAGCTCTTTGGAAAGGAACGAAAGGTTCGGGTGCTCGCACGCGAGGGATTTGAAGAGCAGCCATCCGTAGGCGACCAGAGG
>DASQQM010000337.1:0-5927 GCA_035643475.1 Anaerolineae bacterium
CGCTATAGAAGGTCCGCGATCTGGTGAGGTTGTTGAAACTGGTCCGATGCTTTCCATCAGACATCCTCTATGGACTCCTGAAAAGCCGCGCCAGGACATTCCCATCATGGTATTTACTCTTGCCCAATGGACCTTAGTACAACAGGAGAAAATCAGCCTTGGTGCAGCACCTATCCCACCAACAGAACTCGGGCGCAACAACAGGTATGTTTTTGCGCTTCCTGCACGTTACAACTTTGCATTTCCACCAGGGTTTCAAGAGGTGGAAAGGATTTTAGCAGGGCATCCTCTCCAGCCTTTTCAGGTAAACAAATAACAAGGAATACTTGCATTTTTTAGCCCTGGTGTTTTCAGGGGGAACTAGTTAGTGCACGTGCTGGTATAGCAGAGAACACCTCATAAATGGGTGGTTCCCCACTTTATGTCGGCAGCAGGACGTAGCCGGTTGCAATATCGCCGACAACGTTGATGGAATTGGGATTGCGATAGTAGCGATAGAGTATGTAGGCAGCTATGATCGCATCGAGGATATCGCCGAACCGCTCAAGCAAGCCGCCGTGCAATAGCTCGACGTCCTGCCCTGCGATCGACCTATCGAGGATGGAATCATCGATTATAAGTGGTGGATCGAGCGCGCCGCGTGCCAACGAATCCCGGACGATGCCGAGGCCCCTTTGGATATCGGCCGTGCGCACTCCCCTTCTTCTCTTGACCTTAACGGTTGAATCGAGACCTAAAATGGATTTATACGCGGGGCTCGGGAAGACCTCGAATACGGTGCGATGGCCATCTGTGGGGCGCTTAGTAGTAAGAGCAAAGCCCTCAGCAGCCAGCCTCTCTACCAGCGCCTCCCCCCTGACCCCGCCATAGACGCGTGCAAAAAGGCTGCGGTTTGCGGGATACGCGGGTGTCCTCAGACCAAGTAGGAGGCGCTCAACAGGTCGCTGCCCTGACTCATTGGCAACGATAAGCGGAGCATCGATTCCCACCGCGCACGAATCACCGGCATGTACGCGGACAAACGCGATGATCTCATCATCGGTTGCCGCCAGGTCGACATCGATGAGGTGACCAGCGCCGTCGATAGTGGCAAGCCCCGTCCTATCCCTTGGAATACCCGATATCTTCCAGGCGAGATCAATCCCGATAAAGTTCATTACTTAACGGTGACTCCTCCCAATTTCTCCCTAGAGAAAGCATACACCGCGCACAAGTCTCTACCCGACTTTTTCCTCAGGCTGCTCTGGGATCACAATAGCCGCCACGATGTAGGCAATTAGGGCAACCGCAAAGTTTACAAAAAAGAGAGCGACCCATATGATGCGGACCAGTGTGGGGTCGATGCCAAAGTACTCGGCAATTCCCCCAGCAACGCCCGTGAACACCCGATTGCGCCTGGAACGGTAGAGCCTCTTCCCCTCGGTATCAGTAGTCAACCCACGACCGCGAGTGGCGGCAATGATGACGAATACGCCGATGATGATAAGAAGGGTGGGCCAAAAGGCGTTTTCCAATATCCGCAAGAATACGAAAAACGGTTCCGGTATGAGATCTAATCTGTTGAGGAGCAACCATACCCCGAGCCCTAATAGTACAAGCCCGATAATCAGACCGACATCGCCCGAGACCTCCCTGGGCACCTCGGGCTCCTTTTTGCCTGCCGGCCACTCGGGGATGATTATCCACGCTACTATATAGGCGATTATCCCCGCTCCTCCGAGCAGCGTAAGGAACACCCAGGCAAGCCGTATGATGGTCGGATCAACCCCAAAGTATTCTCCAATTCCCCCAGCCACACCAGCTATGACCCTGTTCTCCCTCGATCGGTAGAGCCTCCTCGGCTCTTCCCTATGCTCCCGTGGAACGGCCCTCGCCTGCACCTCCTCGGGCTCTTCCGGCCCTGCTTCTACCGATTTTGCCTCTTCCCCATGTCTGCTTTCTTCTTTGCTCTCCTCGATATTTTCCTGTCTGCCCTCATCAGAAGGACCCATCCCCTGCATGTCGCTCACCCCTTAATATCCCTCAACAACAAAGCTGGAAATGCCCATATCAACATTGAGATCCAATCTCTTTTCGGTCTGGTTAAAGCCGAGCGTCTGATATACGGCCGCGCCGTCCCCCCCAACCCTCTGGAGGTCGATATTTTGGAAATCGCTCGTCGATAACCCCCTATTGATCTCCAGTCTCACCCCGACCGATCTTGGAACTATAAGCTTTAGCCGTGAAATGCCAGTATGGATTGTTGCACTTGCCTGCTCCGCTTTATCGCCGAAGCGCACCATCGTATCGCCGATGCCGCCCTCCAGGCGCAGATCGCTCACCTGTAAATCGCTTAAATCGAGCTTAGAGTTAGAAACGCCGGTGCGCACGTTAAGCCGCCAGTCGATATCGCGCGAGAGGAGTACCGTCCACTCGCGCTCCTGATTGCCCAGATATGAGCGAGCGTTAGCAAGGGGCCTCGCCTGAAGTGCAATTGATGAGTCTGACCTAGTATAGCTGAACTGGGGCTCCCTGGCGATTGGCTCCTTGGCTGCAATATCATAGAGCATGTCGGTTGCTCCCACGTTGAGGTTACCCACAGCGAAATCTACTGTGGCAGAGCCGCTTTCCACCCCCATCCCAGCCTCGCGGCTAAACCCGAAGTCGGTAAGTCCTCTATCTTTAAAGATAACGTCACCATAAATGACCGCCAGTATGAGCGTTGCTATGATAAGGATCGGTGCAAACGCCGATACAATGCTGCTGCGATTCACCGCGCCAAGGACGGCAAACCCAGCGGCGATAAGGAGAACCGGCCAGAGCGCTATCAGATTTAACCAGAAATCAAACGGGATTATCTCCAGCGTGTTGTAGAGGAGGATCACGCCGACTGTTCCAATAAAGACGCCGTTGAACAACCGGGATACATCAAACGGCGGGATAAGGCTCGAAACAAAGGTCGCCAACCCCCAGGCGATTATAACTACCGGCCAGAGCCTTGCAAAGCCCAAACTGGGAAAGAGGTTAGCTATAAGGAGAATCACGCCGAGGCTTATAAATATCAGGCCGATGATCACACCGCCACGCGTGCGCCGTTTTATCTGATCTTTCTTTTTGCGCTCTTCCTCAGACATCTCGAACCATCCTTCTACCGATAATTATTAGCTAAAACGTAAAATCTCTCCTGCGCCCGTTCAAAGAACCTATTATGATATAGTTACGCTCGACACTCCAGTACTGATCTCTATATCGACCTTGTTCTGTGCCGATTCGAAATCCGGGGAGGCGAACCCAGAATCAACCTTCGGGAACCTCTTCTCATCCACCCGCAAGGAGCTAAGCGCCGCGGCCGTCTTTATCCTCGCGGCAACCCCCTGAGGAATATCGAGCTTGATATTGGTCGCCCCTCCCCCTGCCTTGACCCGCGTATATCCAGATGCTCTAGGGAGCTGCAGCGCGACATCGCTCGCCCCGGTATAGAGCTCAACCAGCTCAACGTTGTTATCTATTAAATCCACAAAGACCCGGCTTGCGCCGGTGTTTAAACGCAGAGATAGCGGTATCTTGGTCGTCAAACCGATACGCCAATCATCTGCGTAGCGAGAGGAAAACAGCGGGTATGACCGCCGTGAGCGGCGCAGCGTAACGTTTACCGTATCCCCAGCTCGATCGACCAATTTGTCAGCCTCAAAGCGAAACGTTCCCTCGAATACGTTATCGCCCTGCCTAAGGGGGTTTATTCGTAGCTCACCGGCTCCGAAATCAACGTTGATGCGTGCCTTTGCGGCCCCACCTATGCCCTCAGACAGAGTTACGGCTTTAGGCTTGCGTGCGGGGCGCAGGCGCAACCATATAAAGTAAAGACCGATTATAATGAGGAACACCGGCCAGAAATCCACTATCAGCTCAACGGGGTCGACCACCAGAAACCCCAAGTTGCCGAGGAGAAGGATGACACCGGTGAAGATAAGAAGAAGGGCCACTAGTGTACCTATAAATCTGCCAAAAGAATTCATGCCCTATGCCCCCAGTGACGCCAGGTTGGTTTAACTCTCGTGTGCCGTAGTACTGCGTTAGATGCAGCAAAGGCCATACAGGCCTCCTTTTGTCCTCGAACTAATACTACCATAAACCAGCCGATCGTAACCAATAGCGAGATACGAAGCCTAAATATTTTAAATATTTAACCATTAACCCGTATCCTAAATAGGGGTTTTGTAGTTATATTAGAGCTAGGCGAATGCGATGTCTAATACCATCATTACCGCGAAACCGATCATCGCCCCCATGGTGGCAAGATCGGTGCTCCCACCGCGCTGGGATTCTGGGATTACCTCCTCGACCACGACGAATATCATGGCACCTGCAGCAAAACCCAGCGCATAGGGTAGTATGGGCCGTGAATAAGTAACGGCCGCTGCCCCGATAACACCAGCAATGGGCTCAACAATTGCCGATAGCTGACCATACCAGAAGCTTTTAAGACGAGACATCCCCACACCCCGGAGGGGAACGGAGACCGCAGCTCCCTCCGGGAGGTTTTGTATTCCGATACCGATGGCAAGCGCAATGGCCGCGGAAAGCGTAGCAAAGCGCAAACCGGCAGCAACCGCGCCAAAGGCGACGCCGACCGCAAGACCCTCCGGAATGTTGTGCAGGGTTATCGCGAGGATAAGTAGCGTAGTGCGCCGCCAAGTCGTCTTAACCCCTTCCGCTTCCTCCTCAGGAAAGCCTATGTGAAGGTGTGGCAGTATTCTATCGATGCCGCGCAGAAAAATGCCCCCGGCAAGAAATCCCACCGTGGCAGGAATCCATGCTGGTATATCTTCCCCCGCCGCTATCTCAACGGCAGGAGCGAGCAGCGACCAAAAGCTGGCGGCAATCATAACTCCGGCGGTAAAGCCGAGCATCCCATCGAGCATCCTCCTGCTTAAAGTTCGCGCCGTAAATACGGTAGCTGCCCCGAGCGCCGTCATCGACCACGTAAACCCCGTGGCGATAAGAGCCTGTATGATGGGGTGAAAGTTCTGCACAAAATCGATCATACTTTCATATCCCCAAATCAGCACTGAGAATAATTGAAGTGAAGTAGAGGCACTCTACGGGTATGATTACTCATATATTACTGCCTGCTCAGAGCTAAAAGTGGTGGTCAAGCGAAGACGGTGCGCGCCTCTATTCGGACGAAACTTATTACTTAAGCCTTATCGGTGTTCCAGCGTTGAGGCCAAACAATGTGCTGGCTGCAGAAAAAAGAGGACCGGGAGAGTCCCGATCCTCTTGTATTTATCATTGTATTCTCGCAACCCACTACTTGTACAGAATCTCTATCCGGTACCCGCTGGGAACAGGAGGTGAAGAGGCAGAATGCGTCTCACCACCGTAGAACCATGTGATAGCCTTGCGGGTTCCCTTTGTGAAGGTCACGGAGTAGAAGTTTGAGCCTGCAGCTGGGGCATCTGAGGCCAGTGTCCAGCCATTAGCGCTCATCTCGGTCCTGTAGAAGTTCCATACTTCGTCTCCAGTTACATCCGTGCGACGGTTAGAGATAAGTAGCTTGCCTCCGGTGCTAAACTCATCTGCCCAGGATTCGCCAGCCCACAGCCCAGCGTTAAGCGACACCGACCATCTAAATCCACTATAGAGTGGGATATCAGAAGGCACTGGCTCTGAGAAGCTCATGTTGTGCCCCTGCTGGTGGCATGCCGCACAGTGCTTGTTGCCAGTAGCAATAGCCTCCTTAACTTCTGACCTGGTATTGCTATGGCAGGTATCACAGGTTAGCGTCTTCGTCTGCGTTTTTGTATTGCTCAAGTGCTCTTCAAAGAGATTATTTATGTGGCAGGTGGTGCACCTGCCATCCAATACAGTAGTATCGTGGGCAGCCGCATGACTGCCTGCAGACGTATGGCAGGCACCGCAATCCGTTTGCTTGTTGGCAATGGCCG
>DASQQM010000338.1:0-14130 GCA_035643475.1 Anaerolineae bacterium
ATACACCCCTTCGACGCTTACGAGGTTAGCTGACGGGTTCGGGCTGAAGGTACCCTACGGCGAGCTCTTAGCATCACCGATTCACCCCAAAACTGGTTCCCCCGCTTCTCCATGAGAATTCAGCGTTGTTTTTAGTATACCCTTAGCAGTACCCAGATGCAAGGCATAGAGGCAACCGGCTACTAGCTTTCAGCACCGTTACATGCGTGAATAGGTGAATGGTGAGCCGGTTGACCAGGTTGCCTGGAATGGGCTGTAGGTGCGTTCCCGAACGCACCTACATAGTAAAAAGGTATACATTATATACCTCAGGTTGATTAGACACTGCATCAAGCACACTCCTTCCTGACTCCTGACTGAGCTTCCGCAATATCGGGTAGCAGTAAGTAGTGTGCAGAATTTATCGTCCGGTTTGAAGATCGCTCTGTTTTGGGCACCTTAGGTGTAATCGACGTTGTAGAGGTGGTGATTGAGTGCCCGAACTGCCAGAAGTTGAGACGATAAAAAGGGAATTCGATAATATACTGATCGGACGAAGGATCGATTCCATTGAGGTTAGGACTCCTGTCGTGCTTGATATTCCGCCGGAGCAATTTGTTCAAAGGGTGGAAGATGCTCGGTTTAAAGAGGTAAATCGCCGGGCTAAGTATCTTGTTATAAACCTCTCAAACGGGTTTACTCTAATTTTCCACCTTAAGATAAGCGGACAGCTCCTGCATGTCCCGCCCACTAGGCCCATCGATGAGCACACCCACGTGATATTTACCCTCGACGATGGCAATCAGCTGCGACTAAGGGACGTAAATTCATTCGCCTTGATCTGGGTGCTTAAGACATCGGGTGTGACATCGTTTTTTGCACACCGGAAGCTGGGCCCGGAGCCGCTCAATCCAAGCTTCAGCTATGAATCATTCAGGGCACTTATAAAGCGGCACCCCAGAGCTATGATAAAGCCTCTCCTCATCAACCAGCACTTTGTGGCCGGCATTGGCAGTATCTATGCTGATGAGATCTTGTTTTATGCCAGGGTACATCCAGCCAGGAGGGTGTCCAATCTCTCCGAGGGGGAGATCCACAACATCTATGAGGGTATGAGGAAAATCCTACCGGAGGCGATAACGCATCATGGGACGACCACCCGGTTCTACCTCGATCTTAAGGGACAGAGGGGTGAGCATCAGAATTACTTGAAAGTTCATGCCAAGACTGGCAAACCGTGCGAGGGGTGCCCCGGCGTTGTTGAAAGGATAGAGGTATCAGGGAGAGGAACGTACCTCTGCCCGAGCTGCCAGCACTAGGAAAGGCCCGCATATTATGGCATGCGCTACCTGACACAGCGAAACACGCTTGTGCTCCTGTCTTGATGCTACGCCGTTGTAGCAGTAACCTCCTTCTCGGCAGCCCGTTTCTCGCGGATTGCACTAGCTCCCTTTTTGAGCGATCCTGCCTTTAAAAATCCCAGGAGAAGTAGGGTGGCCCCGATCATCTCTGCCGGGTAAAGGCCGTCGACGCTTCCGGATCGCACCATGCCACCGATACCCGCTATCACCGTTGTTCCGGCAATAATTAGTACGTTTGCCCACACCCTATACCGGTATTCCTTTTTGCGGATAAACCTGAAGATTGAAAGGAGCGAGCCCCCAAGAAGGAGCAGGCTCCCCGGGATGGTGACGAACATTGAATAGAGACGGGGGAATGTGCCGGATGCTCCGAGCGGCTTTCCGCTTACCGTAATCCCGGCCACCAGCTCTTTTGCTATAAGTTCGGTCGTGAAAACCCCATAGAAGAAGAGCGCCATAACTAAGAGGTTGAAGGCAAGGAAAAGATGACCCCAGATTTTTTTGCGGGCGATTAAGTATACTGAGCCGAGGCCGAGAAATCCGACGAGAGAAGCGGCGATAACGATATATATCCGGTACACGGTATGGTCCCACGCCCCGGTGTACTCGGAATATGCTTCCATTGCGGCGGCGAGCGCATAAAACAGGAAACCGACGAACCAGGCGAGTTGATGCTCTTTCCGTTTCTTCATGTATTGAGAAAGGAGCAAGCTAGCAAAGATAACTCCGATCACTGCCGTGGCAGCGGCCCACGCCCAGTGTGCCCAGAAAGCAGATGAACCCATGATCCTCTCCATTCCTGAAAGACGGCTTTTCCTTAATTATAATACGGGGAATTCCCAGTGTCAGTAAGGCTTAAACATATGGATGCACCTTTCTACTTAAGTATTACCTGCTCGGCCTTGTTAAAACACAAACCCCTCACGATGTATGCGATGATGATGCTGCCAATCGCAGTTGAGCCAACGAGCATAAGCATAACCATAATCTGGTATTTAATTGATACGATAGGGTCGGCACCAGCAAGTATCTGACCAGTCATCATCCCTGGCAGAAACACTATCCCCACCGCCATCATCGAGTTTATTGAGGGTATCATTCCCGCCTTAATGGCTTCCCGTAGTACATGAGCGGTTGCCTCCTGGTGATTCGCACCGAGGCACAGATAGAGCTCTATCTCATCCCGTCGTTTCCGGATGTCCGTAAATATCCGCTCGAGTGTGATTGCAATAGCGGTCATTGAATTGCCGATGACCATCCCACCGAGCGGTATGAAATACTGGGGCTTATACCACGGATCGACCTGCACTATAAAAGCCGTTACCATTATCGTAACCACCATATAGCTCGCAAACATAGACAGAAATGTCGGCATAAAGTAGGGGATGCTTTTCTCCTTTATTCTCCCTTTGATGGTATAAGCAGCAAATGCTATCATGCCAGTGAAGACGAGTAATATAAGGTATGCATTGTTAATATCAAATAAGTACTTGAGCACGTAGCCGATTAAAAATAGCTGTGCAAAGGTGCGAACGGTGCCCCAAAAGATATCTCGCTCCAAGTTAAGCTGTAAGCGGATCGAGGCAATCCCTGCTATGGTAACGAAAAACAAGCCGGTTAGCAGCTGGCCATAAGATATATCGATAACGTTCATCCTGCTCTCTCCTTGAGTATACCATCACCCATTATGTTACCTCTAAGATAGTAGAAATGAGATCGAACAATAGAGCAATAGAACAATGGATCGCAATGGAACAGGCTTCCATACTATGTAACCAATTCATTTTCCATCTTCTATATTCTATATTCTATGTCTATTGCTCGATTGTTCTATTATTCCATTGCTCTAGTACAGCGTCATCCATCTTTTAATCGATAAGCATTCTTCTGCTAATATGTATTTTTGAAATAAACCGTCATTCTATCTGTGACGCTGTACTAGACCACCGTTGCTCAATACATATTTCTTTGCCTTAACGTGTTGAGGGTTAAAGTTCAGGTGGGTAACCATAACCACCGCCACGTTCTTTTCGATTGCGAGGCTCTCGATGCGTTCCTCGACGATCGTGCGGGACTCCTCATCGAGCGCGGAGGTCGGTTCATCCAGTAGTAATACCTTGGGTTTAACCAGCATCGCCCGTATGAAGGCCAACCGCTGCTTCTGGCCGACAGAGAGGGTTGTTGCGTCATCGGACAACGCCACATCGGTTAATGCGAGCTGATGTAGTAGGTCACGGAGGCCTTCGTCCGATGGGGTTGGAACATCCCGTAGCGATCGAAAGCTAAAGGGGAGGACGAGGTTATGCCTAACGGTGCCCTCAACAATTAACGGTGTTTGCTGTAGATAAACGATCTGTCGTCTCAGCTCGACCGCTTTATAGTTGGTGAGGGGACGCCCACCGAAAAGAATGGTGCCGCTCGCAGGATCCTGTAAGCGGTTCAGGTGCCGCAGAAAGCTTGACTTGCCACTCCCCGACGGCCCGCTAATAATGGCTAGGTCGCCATAGTCAACCGAGAGCGACAGGTTATTGAAGATGATCTCGCCGTTATATGCACATGATATACTTTTAATTTCTAGTATTGACATAGGCAACAAATAGAGCTCTGTTCTGGACTGTTCTAGATTACTCTGTTTAAAGAATACAGCAGCCAGAAATCAGAAGCTAGAATACTGGGGCCAGAAGATAGAAGCCGAGTCCCTCAGGAGCCAGAAAGAGCCAGGGACTTTAGCTGTAGTGGTATTTACTCAATCATTGATCTTCCTTTGCGCTCGAATCTCCTTTAGTATAAGCAATATGACACCGAGTATGCGTAACGTAAGAGTAAAGCATATAGTTGGTGCGATCATTGTTCTTGTGATGATCCCAACCCTCAGCATCCTTGCGGCGAACATAGAAATCGTAAGGGGTGGGCGGGCCGGTATTATTCAATCGGTCGATGAGGCACCATCCTCCCAGGTAGCGATCGTTCTTGGGGCAAGAGTGCTTAACAGCGGTAGAGTATCGTACGTTCTTCGCGATCGGCTTGACACGGGGATCGATCTTTACCGGGTGGGGAAGGTGAAAAAGCTGCTTCTTACTGGCGATCATGGGCGCACCACGTATGATGAGGCGAACAGCATGCGACGATATGTGTTATCAAAGGGCATCCCTCCGGAGGATGTTTTCATGGACCATGCCGGTTTTAATACATACGACAGCATGTACCGGGCCCGCGATGTATTTGAAGTAAAGGATGCGATTGTTGTGACCCAGAAGTTCCACCTGGCACGCTCGGTCTACACCGCGAGGGCTTTAGGTATACGCGCTGTTGGCATACCCGCTGATAAGCACATCTATACGAAGGCGCTACTGTTTGACGCCCGCGAGGTGCTCGCCCGCACTAAGGCGTTCATCCAGTTACAGATCACCAATCCAAAACCTAAATTCCTGGGACCAAAGATCCCTATTACTGGTGATGGAAGGCATACCAACGATAAGGATGTCTAGCGTCCAACCCTACTTCTAGAGCTAATCAACTCCATATATTAAGCTATTATGCGGCAGCCTCGGAGAGCCTCTTGAGCTCATCGATAACGGCATCGCAGAATGCTTTTATATCAGCCGGTCCGCGACTTGTGATTATGTTCTCGTCTATAACAACTGGCTCGTCGAAATAGGTTGCGCCCGCATTTTCAAGATCAACTTTTATCGATGGCCAACCGGTAACGTTCTTACCTTTAAGGATTCCCAGCGATATCAGTATCTGGGGGCCATGATGTATCGCCCCAACGATCTTGTTGGAATCATACCTGTCCCTTATGAAGTTGAGCCCATCATCGCTCATGCGGATTTCATCCGGGGAATACCCGTCCGACAGTATAACCGCGTCAAAGCCGTACGAGTGAGCCTCCTCAAAGGAGATATCCACCGTGGCCTCGACCTTCTGGTTCCAGTCATGAAGCTTCTGGCCGGCGTTTTCGCCGACGTTGGTGGTAAAGGCCCCCGCTGCTGTAAAGCAGCTGTGAAGCTCATTAAATTCATCAGCGTCAAAATGATCGGACAAAACGATCGCTATTTTTCTTCCAGAAAGTGCCATATCTATATCCCTCCCTAAATGAGTTTTCCCACAAGAGGGGCGGAAAATCACCATCTTCGATAGTTTTGACGATTAAACATTGCTGACCTGGTGAACGTGGCATCGTTGAAGCAAGGGAGATCGGTCCAAGCATATATGATTAATAAAGGTGGAAGGACCCCGGGGCTTAGGGTGCGATGTCCCGGCGGTTGAAAATGATGATAGAAGCGGTATAGGTAAGGATGATTGCGCTTCCGGATACCGCCAGGCTATCTAGGATTAGATATTTGTAGGGTAGGGGGAGCTACCTGTGCTAAACGCTAAAACTATCAGCAAACTTAGCCGATAGATAGGTAAAGCGCTAAAGACGCAAAGTATGCGGCACTTTTATAAGAAAGGGCCAGCATCACATGGCACAGATTTTAGGAGGAAGAATGTATAGCGCTGATTACTACAAACAAAGCGACAGGGCAATTCAACCATTAAGGGAAAAGCGAGCAAGTGAACCCTTACAAACCGATGGGGAAATTGTCCGCCAGCTTAGATTGCTGGCGTTAAGGAAGGGCATCGATCAACAATTCCTCGTCCGGATGTGGGCAAGTGGATGCCTTGATGTAGAATTGCGAAAGATGACCACTTGGTAGAGATATATCACGGGTTGTCAGGAGGCGGGCATTGCCCGCCTCCTATTTTATTGCTACCCTAAAGGTCAAGTACTAACCAATGGCAAATTCACCAATACTTGGGTAATGGTAGGTACCTGTATCTTTATGCTAGCGTCGTGCGTAGCACGGGGACTACCTTTAAAGCAGTGGTTAAGCGATAGGTAAAGAAGCATGATGTACTCGAAGATCATGGATTCTAATCTCAGGGGAATATAGATGTGGGGTGATTATTCATGGCAGAAAATGAAGAGACGAGGATTATCGGAGAAATAGAGGTAGTTCCTGGCGGTGATGTCATCGTCGTCTCAAGTGGCACCTTCAAGGGGAGGGACTACGTCGATGTCCGACGTTACTACCGGAAAGAAGACGGAAGCATTGCTCCAACCGCCAAGGGAGTAAGGGTGAGTCCTGATGATGTTGAGGTACTTATCGACCTACTAAAGAAGAGCATAGAAGATTAGCGCATGATGTATTCATTATGGTTATTTCGGCCATGCTTGCTGGGGCCTTTTTATGATGATCGGCTTATGTGTAGTACCTTCCAGATTGGTCGATTCATTTTAAAAGAGGCCGCCATGGAGTTTCGTTCTCCTTCGGAGCGGGTAAATTGAGCTCGCCGAGACATTGGAGGGATGTATTATGCAGGCAAGAGGAAGAACTGTTGCCATACTTATGCCGAATCATTTCAACGGGGGCCTTTTTAAGACGCTGCGCGATTGTATTACAGGGGGCGGCGGAGAGATCTTGATCATCGGTTTTAAGGCTGGTGAACCATTGACCGATAGTGAGCGCGAGGAAGTATACACTATCGATATAGCAACTGAAGACCTGGCGCTTGGTGATTATGACGCGCTTGTTGTTCTGGATAGTGCTACACCTGAGGAGATGAAGGCCAGCAGGAAAAATATTGATTTAATTTTAAGATCGTATGAGCACCAGAAGGTGCTTGGTGCGGTTGATCGGGGCGTTGAGTTATTGGTTGCTGCATTAGGTAATCTATTAAGCGGTAGACAAGTAACAGGGCCAGCGGAGTCCAGAATCGATCTAGAGGGGACCGGTTCGGCTTACATCGATAGGGACGTCGTCGTCGATGGTTATCTAGTTACTGCAAGGTCTGTTAGTGATGCACAGCAGTTCTGCCAGGTGCTTCTCGATAGGCTACAGACTATAGGCGGCATCGCAGCGTAAGCACTTAACTACTTACAACGGCCCACTACAAAAGCTATCTTCCTCTTGTTATAGGCTACTGTTAGGTATTAGTAATATCTAAGAGCAGTAGTTTAGGCAGGCCTGGGATTGATTCTATTATTGCGCTTTGCAATGATATCGCGAACTGATTCATCACGCTCGATAATTCGGATGAGCGCATTAACGATAGCTTCGTCGAGTTTTACGCCACTATCTTGCTCTAGCTCCCGAACGGCTTTCTCTATAGATAATGCTTTACGGTATGGGCGATCGGAGATCATCGCCTCAAAGGAATCCGCCACTGCGAGAACCCTCGCATTTAAAGGAATCTCATCCTCCTTCAGGCCGTACGGGTAGCCGCTACCATCCATCCTTTCATGGTGGTAGAGGATCGCTTGCAGTACCGGCTCAAGTTTGGTTCTTGCAAGTATCCGCTCGCTAAAAATCGGGTGCAGCCGTATCTCTGCAAATTCATCCTCTGTTAGGGGCCCCGGTTTATTAAGTATGTGATCTGGAATACCTATCTTGCCCACATCGTGGAGCAAGCCTGCGATTCTCAAATGCTCGATCTGCGCTTGAGGGAGACCGAGTTCATGACCGATAAGCCCCGCAAATGCTGCTACGTGTTCGGAGTGACTATGGGTGTACTGGTCCTTTGCATCGACAGCCGCAGCGAGGGCGTGAAGGGTATCTATATAATAAGCCTCCTCAATAAATCTATCCTCTCCCCGGTCTTGACCGTGTAATATATCTCCATTGTATATTAGGGTTAGATTCTTACCTCTTCTTTTTGCCTGGTACATAGCAATATCAGCAGCCTCGATAAGGCTATCTTTATCGGTAGCATGGTCTGGAATTGCTGCTATACCTAAACTTATCGTAATCCTGCCGATTTCCTCGATCGGCCTGGAGCTCATATCTAGGCGCAGTCGCTCTGCAACGGTAAGTGCCTGGTATGCTGTTGTCTCGGGCAGTATTATAGCGAATTCTTCTCCACCTACCCTACAGGCGATATCGGTTATCCTGATTGAATCACGTAATCTTTCAGCCAATGATTTAAGGGCGTTATCACCATTTTTATGGCCAAAATTGTCGTTTATCCTTTTGAAGTCATCGATATCGATGGCTATTAGACTTAACGGATGCTGGTAACGGTTAGCCCGGTTAATCTCACTTGAGAGGCTGTCATGGAAGTAGCGGTGATTAAATAATCCAGTTAAGCTATCGGTATACGCTTTTTCTTCAAGTTTAAGTCGGTTTTCCTCTAACGCCTCGCTCATTATATTAAAACTGGTGGCAAGATCATCGATCTCCTGTATGCCTGAGTAATTAATGCGTTGTTTATAGCTTCCTTCTGCAATCATCCTGGCTCTCCTGGACATCACAGTCAGCGGTTTTGAAATGCTCTGGCCGACAAAGTAGGCGGCGATAACCAGCACTAAGAGCATTGCCAGGCTAACCGAGAGTATTGTCGATGTGTTGCCTTTTTTTGCCTTAGCGCTATCAAGGGTTGATATCAGGGCATATACATATGCTCTGTTGCCACCGTTTGTTTTTACCTCAATTCGATCGACGATGTAGGGAGCACCATAAATAATCCCCTTCCCAGCAGAGCGCTCGAAATCCTCTTCCTTATAGCAGTACTTAAGGGCGGTGCTAATTGCTTCGGGTGATGAGCCGATAAAAAGATTACCGTACTCGAAGGCTACTTCGACGCCGGTTTTCTTTTTTATTTCACTAAGGAAATTACTGTCAATCCGGTTGGCAACTAGAATAGTGCCGATAACCTGATTGTTCTGTAGGCGGACCGGGACGGTGGCTGTTATCCATAAAGCATTGTTATCTCTTGTAAATAGGGCAACCTGCGTCAGCCTGAAGCCTGACTCGGCTATTAACCTGTGAATAGGCATCGCTGGACCGAGGTCAATCAACTTCTCGCCCTTTTTATCAAGTATCTTAATGCTATCTGTGCTAAAGGTTGCTTTCATAGGGTCAGTTATCCGCTTAAGCGATTCTTTATCGTTATTTACTATCGCTTCTTTAACGGATGGATTGGTGGAGAGGATAGTAATCTCTGGTATAAGGTGGTACTCCGCTTGTTTGAACTCTTCTTGTATTGCATACTTTGTCTGCTCTAGTTCCTTATCGAGCCCCTCATCAGCTCGTTTTTCGGTAAGGTAAAGCGTCAATAACAGGGTTAAGAGACCTCCCGCAAGGGAGATTAGTATAATCGGTATCAGCATCTTTTTTCGGATATCAATTTGCTTGTACTTCATGCCAGTGTTAAAGGGGTTGTTGTGCCCGCAAGTGGTACATTAGCCATCCCAGCTGCCCTTCTCGCTATTACCGTACGGTCACTTATGCTTACGGTACCGCAGGAGGTGGATTTTGGCATCAAGCTACCTAGGTATGATAGCGCTTCCGCTATCAATGCCATTGCTGTTACCACAACGGACTCGTACATGCTTACTCCTTATAGGGCTCATCCTGTTCTAGATATAGTAGTAAGTTATAACTATAGTTCTTAATATTATCGACAACTAAGCAATATGTATTAGTGGAATCTTATGAAGCAGAAGGCAGTGCCACTGACTCTCTGGCTAGTGGCTGTCCTATAAAGGAATGCTCTCCCTAAGCCGATATTTTTAATACTTAGGCTTAGGTGAATACTATGGAACATGGTCAGTTGAACTCTATTGGGTTGGCATCTAACGATGGGGTGATCGCTGCTTTTTGTATAGCGATATCATTGTTAGTTGCAATTGGTGCGCAGCATCTAAAAGGGAGCCCATACTTTAGGTGTTTTGCAGCTAGCCTTAGCTTCTTCCTTATCTTGACGGCGGCAAGCGTATTGAAATCACTCGCTCCTAAATATTTAGGGTTAGTTGAGCATATAGCCATACTACTCTCTACGTTATCGATAACCACAGTTGCATACAAGTATAGAAAGGTGGCGAAAGAGCTTAAATGATAGTGCTTCTTCCTAATTTAGGAGCAATTATTCTCGGTGCCGCCTCAATACTTCTGGTGCAAAGAGAGAGCAAAGACAAGATCAGCCCTTATATTAAAGCGGTGATAATAGTCATCAGCATCTGCCTGATGACTATAGCAACGACTAATATGCTGTACCATAATAGTGGGAGCGAGATATTCGTAACCGTTGAGATATATTCCATGGCTATAATAGCCGTCCTCTGGTTTTCCCTAATCTACTGGGTAATATATGCGGAGATACGAAAGGAGGCCAGATGGAGGGAGAGAGAACTTGAGGCTCTCAATAGTGTGGCACTGGCGGTTGGTCAGTCGATGGATCTTCCACAGATACTGCGTAATGCTCTTCTATCGGTCATAAAGATCGGTAATTTCGACGTCGGCTTCATATACCTGCTAAATAAACAGAAGAACACACTGGAATTGGCGACCTCATATGGCAACATCCCAAAGGATTTAGCTGAGAAATTATCAACGCTGCACCTTGGCCAAGAGGTCTGAGGTATCGTGGTAAAAGAAGGCCGGGCGGTCTATCTTGAGAATCTAACTTCCGATCCGATGGCTCAAAAATCCGAGGTGATCGTGAGGCTCGGAATTAAATCCGTGATAGGAACCCCCCTTCGCTATGAAGAAAAGGTCATCGGTACTATAACCGTTGGAAGCACCAGTGCTAAGAGCATCGATGCCAACGATATATCGTTGATCGGCCATATGGCCAACCAGATTACAACCGCAATCATTAAGGCTCAGCTCTACGAGAACGAGCGAGACGCAAGGATGAGGTTGGGTGCACTCGAGGATATATCCGAGGTGGGGTTAACAACGTTAAGCATCGGAGAGCTCATTAATGAGATTGTAGATCGTATGGTCGCATCATTAGGAGTGGATTGGGGCATAGTAGCTCTGTTTGAAAATAGGTGCCAGAAATTAGTTGTTGAGCACGTTTCAAGCGGCTGTAGCGATATAAAAAGAGATATGCTTAACACCGATTGTAGATTAATTGAGGATTTATTGAGCAAGGGCAGTATAAGGGTTATAAGAGGGGCCGAACTCAGTAGTGCTAATCCGGGTTATAGTAATGCGGGGATAAAATCAATCGCGATGCTCCCCTTTACACTAAGGCAGGACAGAGCCTGCATTTTTACAGTAGGGAAGAAGGCAGATAGTGCATTTAGCGATAAGGAAATTAACCTGCTAGGGACTCTCGGCTCCAGGGCGGTGCTCGCGATCGAAAACGCTTTATTATTTAATAAGCTCGAGCTCGCCTATCTAGAGATAATCGAGTCGCTCGTTAAGGCAGTAGAGGCAAAGGATAGATATACCTGCGGGCATTCGGAAGAAGTAGCAATCCTAGCAAGGGATATAGTCATGGCTATGGGGTTGGGGGCAGAAAAGGCAAAGCAGCTATACGTGGCCGGGCTACTCCACGATGTGGGTAAAATTGGGATATCAAGTGCTATATTATACAAGCAGGAAGGCTTAACAGAAGCAGAATATGATGAGATCAAGCTCCACCCGTTTAAAGGCTACCAGATATTGAAGCCAATTGGCAACCTTAAAGACCTAGCAGAAGTTGTATTACAACACCATGAGAGATATGATGGGACGGGGTATCCCAATGGCCTCAGAGGCAAGGATATTCTCATCGAGGCCCGTATTCTGGCTGTGGCCGATGCTTTCCAGGCGATGATATCTGATAGGCCCTATAGGAAGGGCCTCCCTTATGATGAGGCCATCATCGAAATAAAGAAAGGCATCGGTAGCCAGTTCGATCCTGAGGTAGCTGAGACCTTCATATCGATAGCTGAAAAAGGAGAGCTTAGCGAGTTCAGGCGAAGTGAAACAGAAGTTGCATAAAAGGCAGAACCCAAGAGCCAGGATACGAAAGCGCAGATAGTAAGCCAATAACGAGTAACGATACAGCATCATCCCCACTGCAACAAACTCATTGTCTAGAATCTGCTCAATTTGGAATAAAATAAATAAATTATTGCCGAGATAGTTGAGGGTGGACATGATCAACGTTGCCATTTTCGATGTCGATGGAACCCTGAAAGTGCCCGATGAACCGGTTGAGCTTGGTGTTGTTAACAGGGTACATGATCTCGTAGAAGACGATATTCACATATCCCTAGTTTCTGGAAAAGGTGCTGTGTATCTTTTTGGATTAGCCGAGGGCATGGGTATTCCCAACCCATTAGTTGCTGGGGAGAACGGTGGGGTTATATTTCGCCCTCTCGAAAAAGTCGAGATCGTTTACCAGGTATCCGACGAGACCCGCAGGGGTCTCGATTATGCCAAGGGCTACCTATGGCACCGTTTTCGAGATGATATCTGGTTTTCACCGAACAGGTGCGGAGTTACGGCGTTCGTAAAACCATCGCTGCCGGTTGAAAGGGTGTACAGAAGCGCGCTGGAGTTCGTTGAGCAACACAGGCTAACCGACCTGTATGTGCTTCCCCATTGGGATGCAGTTGATGTATTGCCGAGAGGCCTAGATAAAGGGGTGTTTGTTCGATATCTACATAGCTTAGGTTACCAGTCGGAAGAAATTATAGCTGTGGGCGATGCGCTAAATGATATTCCGATGTTTAAAATGGCTGGTCATTCAATAACCTTTAAAGATTCAGTAAGGCAGGTTAAGGACTCGGCGGATAGTGTTGTCACCGATATCTACGGTGCTTTTGAATTAATCGAGGACTTGATCAGGTACGAAAAATGAAGGAAGGAGGTCTCCCTCCTTCCTTCGGCGCTGAATATTCAGTTGGAGTGTATATTTGGGCTCGTTTTGCCCATTAAACCGCTTTAAACAGAGGCATTACGAAATTCTCGATCTTAATTTTTGTATCGGCGGAGGATAGCGTATCTTTAGAAAGAATCGGTTTTTAAGGGAAATCTTTGATAGATGCATTGAATCACCCCCCGCTTTGGTCCTCGCTACCCATGTAATCTCTACATGAGGTTATTTAATTAAATGTCGCTTGCGGCAGTGAGATTTGGGTAAATCTACTAATGAAATTATATGGGGGTGATAGCGTGAAGTTCCTAGTTATCGACCGGGGTGGCACAATTGATGTCACGACAGCTACGGCAGAGGATCTTTTTACACGGGCCAGGGATTGGGTTAAAGAGATGATGGATAAAGGCAAGATAGAAACCGCCTACGCGCTGGCGGGGGAGATGGCGAGTGTGATGATATTCAACGCCGACTCACATGAAGAGCTCGATGATATGTTGCAGGATTATCCGTTGAGCAACTATTCGGTCTTTGAGATTTACCCTCTATCTGACGCACTACATTCGTACGAAAAAGCCGCACAGGCGTTTGAGAGGCGAAGGCAGATGGCTGCCTAAGTACCGAGTGGTAAGTTATTGCAGGCGTTAGTGAGTTAAAAGCCATGCTGATGAGCGGTGGATGGCATAAAGAGCAAAAGCCGGGATGATCATCCCGGCTTTTCTATGTTACCTTTGAGGTACTCCTTATTGTATCGGACTGGTTATTGAATTGAAAACCGTCCACTGACCCTTATCATTTTTAACGAACGTCCAATTCGTCTTCCATATACCATTCTGGCCTAGGTCGAGATTAACGCCGACGGTTCCGCTGTTGCCGCTTATCTTAGGATCGCCCACCACATAACTGGTCATCCCGTAGCCTTGGAGGCTCTGAGAGAAGTCATCGAGGGTTTTGTCCTTCTTCTTCGAGAGAGGTTGCAGATCATACGCTGTCTGCCAATCACCCTTCTGCCAGGCCGAGTAATACTTCTCGCAGTACTGCTTTAAATCAGTGCCCTCAGGAACGAGCGTTGCGGGCTCCTTGGAGCTGACCGGTTCATCCGGTATAGTAGTTTCTGTGGGCGCCTGAGGTGGCATCTGATTGGCTGCGGTCG
>DASQQM010000339.1:0-2935 GCA_035643475.1 Anaerolineae bacterium
CTGTGTCTGGCATTTCACTTATCCATCCAGGGACGAAACCGAAATTTTGCTCAACTTGTTCGATGATCTCCTGCCTAGTCATTCGATACCTCCTTACGTATAGAGCTTTACTTCCTCTGAAGTGGCTGCTACTTCCATTCGCAACCATAAGTGTGTTATATACACTTCCGCATAGACTTAAACATTAAGTCACCCATCTTCAGCGTTAATGTATTGACACTCAATCATGCGTTCTGTATAATCCCATCTAATATTCTCTAAGTAACTGGCAATCACAAAGGAACATACAAGGACAGAGGCTATGAAAGGGAGTAGTAGACTTTCTTACTATCTAAGCGAGCCGGGGGTGGTGAAAAGCCCGGTATAGGATGGAAGTTGAACGTCGCCCTGGAGCCGATCATCTGAAAGGCACGTGCCAAGTAGTTTGATCCGTAGACCCACGTTACGGGCACAAAGAGTAGCAGGCTCACCCTTAAAGAGTGGCACTGCTAAATGTGGGTGGTACCGCGTGAGAGACCTCTCGTCCCATTGGGATGGAGGGGTTTTTTTATTAGGGGCCAGGGTCCGGGGAACCTAAAGACAATGATTTATTACGTTACTTGATTTGTTTTAGTTACTTGATTTGTTTTATTACGTTACTTGATTTGTTTTGCGAAAGTAAGTGCATAACGAGGGCATTATTGGCCGATAAAGTGTTATAAATTTATAGTTCTAAGGCCTCATAAGAGGCAGTGTAGATGGCGAAGAGCTTAGAGTCTGGTTTTAAGAGTTTTAACCCTGGTCCCAAGACCCTGGACCCTGGACCCTAAAATGGAGGAACAATGGCGTATCGAAGTGATGAGGTTAAAAAAGGAGTTGTGAGGGCGCCTCACAGGTCGCTACTTAAGGCGACCGGGCTTACCAATGATGAGATTGGTCGTCCATTTATCGGTGTTGCGAATTCGGCTAACGACATTGTGCCGGGGCACATTCATCTTGACAAGGTTGCGGAGGCGGTAAAAGCAGGTATCCGCCTAGCCGGTGGGACGCCATTTGAATTCACAACGGTAGGCGTCTGTGACGGCATCGCGATGAATCATCCCGGGATGAAGTACTCGCTCCCAAGCAGGGAGATCATTGCCGATTCGGTAGAGCTTGTCGCTGAGGCACACCGTTTTGACGCGCTCGTTCTCATCCCGAGCTGTGACAAGATTACGCCAGGAATGCTGATGGCAGCCGCCCGGATGAATATACCAGCCATTGTTGTGAGCGGTGGGCCGATGCTTGCCGGGAAATACCGGGGCAAAGATATCGATCTAATCAGCGTTTTTGAGGCGGTCGGTGCTGTTGGGGCCGGTACTATGACGGCCGAGGAGCTCGATGATTACGAAAGCTGTGCTTGCCCGACTTGTGGCTCATGCGCTGGCATGTTCACCGCAAACACTATGAATTGCCTGGTTGAGGCCCTTGGCATGGGACTACCGGGCAATGGTACTGTCCCGGCGCCCTACTCAGAGCGGATCAGGCTGGCCAAGCAGGCCGGTGTAGCGATTATGGGCCTGTTGAAGCATAATATAACGCCCGATAGCATACTCACGAAAGAGGCGTTCCAGAATGCGCTGGCAGTAGATATGGCGCTTGGCGGCTCAACCAACACGGTGCTGCACCTGGCGGCCGTCGCCCATGAGGTGGGGCTCGACTTTGACCTGAACATGGTCGATGAGATTAGCCTGAATACGCCGAACCTATGCAAGATAAGCCCAGCCGGATACCATCATATTGAAGACCTCTACCAGGCCGGTGGCATTATGGCCGTTATGGCTGAGCTCAGCAGGGGCGGTTATCTGGATACGGGCGTTATTACATCAACCGGCAAAACCCTTGCCGAGAACCTTAAGGGGGTGGAGGTTCTCGACGCCAACGTTATCCGCCCACTTGGAAATCCTTACTCGCAGACGGGCGGGCTTGCGATACTCTTCGGAAACCTGGCGCCGGATGGCGCCGTCGTGAAGCAATCGGCGGTAAAGGAGAGCATGTTGAAGCACTCAGGGCCTGCGAGGGTCTTTGATGGCGAGCCAGTGGCGACCGAGGCGATACTTGGCGGCAAAATTAATCCCGGCGATGTCGTTGTTATCCGCTATGAGGGTCCAAAGGGAGGCCCGGGCATGCGTGAGATGCTCACCCCGACGTCCGCACTTGCCGGCATGGGGCTCGATGATAAGGTTGCCCTGATCACCGATGGCCGCTTCTCAGGCGGGACGAGGGGTGCCGCAATCGGTCATGTATCGCCTGAGGCTCAGGAAGCAGGTCCGATTGCCGCATTAAGAGACGGTGACATCATAGAGATAGATATCCCGGGCAGGAAGCTAAATACAAACCTCTCAGATGACGAAATAAAGGCAAGGTTAAAAGAGTGGAGTGCCCCGGAGCTCAAAGTTAAGAAGGGATATCTCGCCCTTTATGCGCGGATGGTGTCATCCGCTGCAAAGGGAGCAATTATTGAGTAGAGCCTACGGCTCTACTCGGGGTCCAGAGGCCAGGGTCCAGAGGCCAGGGTCCAGAGGCCAGGGAAAGATAAATATATTGTGCAGATAGCATGCTCATAGCGAGCTAACTATAAATAAAAAGTGGGTTGGGCGCCAAAGTCTAGGGAAGATAAAGTATTTACCCTGACCCCTGGTTCCCGGACCCTAAAACAATCAGGAGGTGATGTATATGCGCATTACAGGGGCAGAAGCATTGATTAAGAGTTTGGAGATGGAGGGCGTAGATGTAATCTTTGGCTACCCCGGCGGGGTAGTATTGCCCATCTACGACGCGCTCTTTGACACCGCAACTATCCGTCACATCCTGGTACGGCATGAGCAGTGTGCGGGCCATGCGGCGGATGCGTATGCACGAGCTACCGGAAAGGTGGGTGTTTGCCTCGTGACGTCAGGTCCTGGAGCAACAAACA
>DASQQM010000340.1:0-6339 GCA_035643475.1 Anaerolineae bacterium
GAGCCGGGGAAAAGAAATCGTTTGATGTTCCTACCACGGTAAATATAGCGCAAGCCGGCGAGTTCGACCTTGAGCTTGTCACTGCAACGAAATAGCGCCAAGATCTCAAATTTAAGAGGAGAGGCAAGAGTCATCGCGCCAGCTATTGCATACGCAAGGCAGCGTTTTAGTACAGTTGAGGCACTGCTCATCGGCTTTGTCGCCGTGTATCCCCTGATCGTTAACCCACTTGTATCGCCGGTGTTCGGACTGCCCAAACTCACCTTCCTTAAGCTCGCAGCAATTGCAATCGCGGGAGTATGGATCGTATCAGCAATTAATAAGGGATCGTTCACACTGCATGAGGCAGCTCTCAAACTGCCGGTCGGTGCCTTTTTCATCTTTATGCTTCTCTCAGGTGTGCAATCAGTCCACCCTCTCACATCGCTCTTTGGTCAATACGGGCGCTGGGAAGGCATGCTAACAATTGTATGTTATCTTGTGCTCTTTGCAGCTGGGCACGGCATCGCAAAACATAAAGATGTTGTCAAGCCACTTTTCCTGGCAGTGCTCATATCATCCGTGCTGGTATCGGCAGTTGCAATCATCGAGCACTTCTGGACAAACCCATTTCTGTTATTCGCTAAGGTATACTGCGGTGCAGGATTTGGCGAGCCCAATACGTTTGAAACCGGACGGAGCATGGCGACTTTCGGCAGCCCAACATTTCTAGCGACGTACCTTGCCCTCACCCTCCCCGTTATTCTCTCCTATATAGTATCTGGGAGGCGTGATGCCGCTCCGAAGGGTATAGCATATCCTGCACTGTTGCTCGTATCTGTTGCGCTCTTGCTAACATTTGGTAGGGCCGCCTGGATAGGCGCAGCGGCTGGAATCGCCCTCATCGTCTGGCTTACCTGGAATCACATAAGAAAGTCTCGTACCCGCATAATCGCCGTGCTTCTTATCTTTGCCCTTGCTCTTGTAATCGTTGGGCTCGTAGGACATACCTATTCTGTACCGGGAAGGATCGCCTCAACGTTCAAGATTGAAGGAAGCACGCTCGCACGGATACAGATGTGGGAGGCATCACTCCCACTAATTTCGGAAAACCCGCTCCTTGGATCGGGCCCGGACACCTTCAAGTACGTCTTCGGAAAGCATAAGCCGGAGGGATGGGCTGAGCACATCACCGATCCCCTCGTCGATAAAGCGCACAATGATATCCTGCAGATTGCGGTGACACACGGTGCGCTGGGGCTCCTCGCCTACCTCTGGATCTTTATCGTTCTTTTGTGGTTCGGGATACGGAAGGTACGCCTGGTTAAGAAGCCGCGTGAGACGTGGCTTGCAGCCGGTATGCTCGGCGCGGTTCTGGGCTATTTCATCCAACTACAGTTCGGTTTCAGCCACTTTACGACAGCTCCCTACTTCTGGATCTTTATGGGGCTGGTAAGTGGGCGGCTTTTAACCGGCAAACGGATCACCACCATAAGTATCGGTGTGCCTGACCGCCTGAGAGCGCTTACACTAAGCGTGCCCGCCATCGCCGTTATAAGCTTAATGGTAATGAGCATCATGCCGCTTATTGCCGATATACACTTCGCCAGGGGGCGTGAGCTTCAATCCGCTAAAAGCATTCCGGAAGCCATTAATGAATATCAATCAGCGGTGCGCTTTAACGGCCTTGAGCCATTATATAGGATCTCGCTTGCTGAGGAACTCATCCAGCTCGGCACCAGCACCGGAAACAACAGCTACATACATCGCGGATCGAATGCCTTTGCCGAGGCAGAGCGACTGAACCCTGTTGACGAGCAGGTCTACTTTAGGTCCGGTGCGGCATTCCTTGAGGCGGGACGCACAACTAATAATCCCGACCTCCTTAGAAAATCGATCGAAGAGCATTCCCGCGGACTTACCCTAAACCCGGTCATGGTCGATGCATACCTCGATGTAGGGGTTGCCCACGCGTACCTAGATAACTATGACGATGCGATAGATGCATGGTCCGATGCGCTTGCGATCGAGCCAGGTAACGACCGGGCTTATTTTAATCTTGGGTGGGCCTACGAGCATAAGGGCCAGTGGGTGAGGGCAAAAAAGGCTTACTTAAAAGCCTACCGGTTGAATCCAAAGATGGTTGAAGCGAAGATTGCGTATGACCGCTTGTAAAATCCTTAATTATGCTTTACTCTTCTTATTAGGGTGCTTAGTATGACAATAAAGCAAGATTCAGAGAGTTCCGACCTCCTAATAAAGGGCTCCAGAAACATCGCGAATCCAGAGGAAACCCCGTCAGGAGAAAAGATTAGCATCTGGCTGGCTGGATCTATCCTGTTCTTCCTTCTTTTCATGTTTGCCGTCGCCGGTCTTATAGTGCATAAGGTGTATTTTAAACCGCCCGTCGTTCACACTGCCGCTGAAAGAGACCTCATCAAGTATAAAGCAGCCATCAAAAAGAATCCGAAAGATGCAGAAGCTCATGTGGGGCTCGCCGGCATCTACCTTGAGGCTGAGCAGACGGATAAGGCGATTGAAGAACTGAATACGGCGATAAAGCTCGATCCACATTCCTGGGATGCGAGATTTGAGCTCGGCATGGCCTATGAGGCCCTTAATAAGACCGATGAGGCTGCCCACCAGTTCTGGCTGGCTGCTTCCGCCGACCCGAACAACGAGTATGCCTTTTATCAGCTCGGGCGCCTTTATCATAAGCAGAAGCTCTATGGGCAGGCCATCCAGGCCTACAAAAAGACGTTGAAGATAAATCCGACGCTGGCGGACATCCATTATTACCTGGGACAGTGCTACGAGGAGACTAACAAAAGAGAGCTGGCTAAGAGAGAATATAAAGAGGCCTTAAAGTACGGCGATAGTTCCCCCGAGGCAAAAAAGGCCCTAAAGAGATTGAAATAGTTTAAAGGAAAGGTATGCAACTAAAGTATGCAACGGATTAGTTTGAGAAGCTTTCTCATCACGCTGCTGGCGATACTCGTAATAATGACGCTCGCCCTTCTCTACCTCTATTATGTTATCTCCCGGCCACTGGGGGCAGCCCCGGTGCAGACCAAGCAGATGAAGCATCTCTTCAGCATCTATGGTTATGGAACCAAGGAGGATGAGCTGCTTTCCCGGCCAACCGATGTCTCGTTCGACAGCGATGGCAACATCTACATCGCTGATACGGGACATGCCAGGATACTCGTCTTTCGTTCATCTGGCCAATACCTACGAAAGATAGGCAAAAAGGGGTTTGGCAAGGGTGAACTCGCAGAGCCCACAGGTGTGACCGTATCGAAAAACGGCGATGTGTACGTCGCTGATAAGCACTTGAGCAAGGTTGTAATATACGATAAAAATGGCGATACTAAGAGCGAGCTTAAGGTTATGGTCCCCTTTAAACCCCATGTCGCAAATGGTAGGCTATATCTCACAACGTATGGCCATGTAATGATCTACGACCTTAAGGGGCGGTTGCTGGCCAAGTGGGGTAATAGGGGCCGTGAGCGAGGTAACCTCGATTGCCCTACGGGTGTTACCGTAAACACGAGCGGTGATGTTTTCGTAGCAGATACCTTGAACCTGAGGCTTCAAGCCTTCTCGAGGAACGGGGAGGTGCGATGGGTTAAGGGCAAACCGGCGGAAGATATAAAGGCGGCCAATAGATCATTCGGCCTCCCCTGCGGAATTACTATGGACGATAAGAACCTCATCTACCTAGCCGATGCATTCGATGATTCGATCAGGGTGTTAGATACAAAGGGCAAGCAAATAGCGGAACTCGGCAAAAAAGGCATTAAAGAGGGCGAGTTAAACAAACCATCGTCCATCGCCTACGACCAGGATGGCGTTTTTGCAATTGCAGATAAATTTAATGATCGAGTGCAGGTTGTAAAGATAACTGTCAAGTAGCCGATAATTCCTCTAAAGAAGCTATGGGCTTGAATCCGATACAATCTTTGTGTTATTATGTATGTAGCTAATCGCTTTTTAAGTGCTTAAGAGACAGGTATAGGCTCAAACAAGCGAGGTTTGATATGAGTTTTTTGAACAAAGGTAAGGTTTTACTTCTCACGGCACTCGTTTTTGTCCTCGTACTATCGGTAGCTCCGTTAGCTCTCGCCGCAGGCTACAATGATCCATACCAATACCCTAAAAGTACCGAGAATCCAGCGGGGCCGCATGGGGGCTACACAACAACGACAAATAAATGCAAAGAGTGTCACGCCGTTCACCTGGCAACTGGTTCCTATATGTTAACCAAGGTGAACCTCCGATATGAAACGTGCGATGTCTGCCACGGCGTCGGCGGGCCAGCGGTCCACATCTCCTTAAACGAGGAGGGCCATGGCCTCTCCGCAACACAGAAAGGCTTGGCAACGGTCCCTGCGCCCGATGATACTACGCCAACGCCTTATAAGATCGCGCCGGACCGGTGGGGGTGCATCGAATGCCATTCGGTGCACGACAACAATACCGTAAGGCTTACAGCAGATACCAAAACTTGGGCATTATATCCTTCAACCTTCCTCTTAAAGAAGGATCCGAACCCGGAGAAGAAATTGACTGGCGGTTACAAGTATTATACTGTTCCAACGACGCGCGAGACAAGCCAAACCGTCTCACACTGGTGCTCAACCTGCCATAATGCGAACTTCGGGCTCCATACCGACACCAAGACCGTTGAAGGCTACAGCGGGTATGTCTATGGTCACGATTCATCTGCGGGAGGGTACACCACTCAAACAGCTGGTAATGCGGCCGGCTATGCGGTTGTTGATCCACTCGATGGTACCAATAACGGGCCGACCTGCAAGCAGTGCCATAAGGCGGATGGTATCGGCGGCAGTTTCCCACATTCTGCCGAGAATACACCGACGGTGGCTGGAGAGCCAACGGCGCCCGATATGTTGAAAACGGGCACCAAGCCGAACCAGCTCGATAGCGTGTGCAGCAGTTGTCACTATACGCCATCACTTCCATAAGAAGCTTTCAGAAGCCATCTCGTAGATACGCCGCGGCTGGCAACCTTCAAGGTAACGCGGTTGTAGGCAAGCTGCGAAGGCATTTATGAGATGGCTTCTAGTTATTGGCTACATAAACGCAATAATTACTGTGTTTACCAGTATTTATTCTACGCTGCACGCTTGCTAATACTTCTAATTTTTGCGATAATATGGGTGTAGTAAAATACCGCAAGAAAAAGGCATTGGCGGTGAGTTTTTGCTAAAACGAATGATATCTACTAAATGTATCTCTACCTCTAATGGCTACTGGCCGCATAATGCTACACTTTAAAAAAGCCAGCTTCGATAGCGATAGTCGTCTGGCTTTTAATATTAAATGTAGGAGGTCTTTGTAATTGACCAGTAGAAGAAGATCAACTGATGACAGCAAGAAACTTCCCAGTGCAGGCAGCAAGATATTCATAATATCAGCAGCAATCGTTCTAGTTTTAGTCCTCGGGGTCACAGTTTACCTCAATAACAACAAAGGTGGCCCGGTGCAAGACCCCGCAAGCGTCACTGCAAAGGAAGCCGCCAAAGCTAAAAAGAGGGGCATGGATCTCTACAGGCAAGGTAAGTGGGATAGCGCAGTGGAAGAATTCAAGAAGGCGGTTGCGGGCAACCCAAGGGATATCTACGCGCAATTTCAGCTCGCATATGCCTACGAGCAGAAAGGTCAAGTTGACAATGCGTATAAGCGTTATCAAGAGATACTCAAGATAGATAAGAGCTCCGCTGATGCTCACAATAATATAGGAAGAATTTTGATGCAAAAAAAGGAACTCGATAAAGCAATCACTGAATTTGAAACCGCGGTAAAATTGGATACCGATTTTACAAGCGCCTTAGCCAACTTAGCCGATGCTTACACACAGAAAAAGGATTACGAAAAAGCCTTATCTACATATGATGCGCTGGCGGAAATCATAAAGGATAATTACTTCCTCTCCCGCATACATGCCGCCAAGGGCAACATCTATGTGCAGATGGATATGGTCAGGAAGGCAAGTGGCGAGTTTACTACAGCCCTAGAGCTAAACAAAAATAACGAAGAAGCTGCAGCAGGTCTTAAGAACCTTAAATAGCTGATCATCCTAGCTGAAACTCATCCCAGGGTGGGCACTCATGTTTTCAAAGCGCTTAAGGTTACGGGGTTTCAGTAAACCCCTTGTGAATCCGGTAATTAACCGGCATTTCACATTCTAACAATAGAGGAGGTGCGTGGGAGCGGGGCTTCTGCGCATCTATTTACCAATTTTTATTATATGTCTCACCTTTTGTGGCTTTACAATAAATTTTTATATGATAGGAAAACAAGGCTAACCCTGTTTCTTGGGATAGCTCTAGTCCT
>DASQQM010000341.1:0-6158 GCA_035643475.1 Anaerolineae bacterium
ATGGTAAATACTCCTGAGTATTTCATGAAAACCTAAGCCACCCCGTACCTTATACAGCCCGCCTTTATTGGGGTCTGACGAAACCAGTGAAGCGAGGGGCCAGGAATCAAAGGTAGAGCTATTTAACCCAGCACGGACAAAGGCAGAAAAGTGCTTCCTTTGATCAGTGAACTCGATGAGAAAATCGGCCTCGCCCTCCCCTTCGGTCACAAAGCGCGCGTAGACGTAATCAAGCATATTGATCAGGCGCTTATTTAAGCTGCTATCATGTGCTCTCACTTCGACGGATATATTATAAAAGTGATAGCGCGTAGAGATTAACGATTCTCCTCTCAAAGCTCTATTTTCTTGATGCTGGATAGCTCTCATAATATAAACCTCTTGTGTAATCAATAAATAAGGCCAAATAGTCGCATGGCACTGGATTACTTCGCTTCAAAATATCGCCATCCCACTCTCGTTACGAGGAGGGAATGCCTGGTGGCATATGTTTTTTCTTAAAATGACCCTTTTTCTTGCCGTGATCGTGGTTGCCATGGTGTGGGCTAAACCTTGACTCATCGTACGTTTTGACCTTTGGCGCCTCATATACCTTCTTCACACTATCACCTCCTCTCGTAATTCTTTTTGGCTTGCGTTTACAAGTGCGCCATGCGACTATTTGGCCTTACCGGTCAAACTACCCTGGTATGATAGCTTCCCTACACCGTAGATCGCTGATGCCGGCTCTTTCAGGAGGTATTCCGGCGTGATATCGACCAATCCTCTTACTGCGTGCTCATACTCGGCATTATCCATGGCTTTATTCGATACAACCGGATCGCATATGAGACTCGAATCGCCGACCTCAACACATACCCACGCATGTATCCCCGGCTCATCGGCAAACCTATTCGTTACGCCCACGGTGAGCTCTGATTCAACACCGCACCTTTCAAACATTGCCTGCAGGAGTGCAGCCTGGTTTTTGCAATCGCCAATCCCGAGCCTTAGGATATGCGAGGGATGGAGCCACCTGTTCATCCGCCAGTACTCAATATTTTGGTTGACATAAGCGGTTAAGCTGTCAGCCATATCTTTTGTAGATTTACCATCGATAGAAGCTTTTGAAACACCGCTGTCTACGTAGCTTGGATCTACCTTCGTGCGCCCGATAATACGAATTGATGATTCGATAAATAAAGACGTTGATATATGAATAGTCCTGGCTGCAACTCGCTTCCAGAGCTTGCTCTTTCGACCACTGCTCATATTGTTTAGCCGACAGGCCAGCTTAATTACGTAGCTGAGCATAAGCAATATCCTTCTACACGCATCCTAATCTAAACATTCTCATTTATTCCTCAAGATTCCTCAGTTTAACCATCTTTGAGCAGTTTTAAATAAGGAGCGATATGCCTTTTAAGCACCAATATGTGCAAAAAGCACACAGGGCTTGTGCAAGCAGCGGTTTAAGGTGCTGGTTCAAGTGAAGAATCACAGGGTAAATTCTCCAGGTCTAAGCATTCCGATTCCTGGAAAATCTTTATAAATTTACGCTTGCCGAGCGCCTTAATAAGGAGGTTTTAAGTGTACCCTAGGTTAAGCAGCCTTAGGGCGGCTCAGCGAAAAACTGATGACCTCGGATGCAACGCGCTCAATATCCGAGTCTTCCAGTTCGGGAAACATCGGGAGTGACACTATCTCATCCACTACCCGCTCCGTAACAGGAAAATCCCCCTTTTTATAACCGTACTCCTGCATGCTTGGCTGCAAGTGAATCGGTATGGGATAGTGAATGCCCGTCTCTATATTTTGCGCTGCAAGATGCTCTCTCAGCTCATCCCTGTCCTTGGTGCGGATAACATAAAGGTGATAGACATGATCATTGAGGTCCTTGCAAACTGGTTTAATGATAGGGGTACTCTCGAAATGCGAATCGTATACCCCGGCGTTGTATCGCCGTGCCTTATTCCAGCGGTCCAGGTACTTTAACTTTATCCCAAGCACTGCTGCCTGGATTCCATGGAGGCGACTGCAATAGCCCAGCTCGGTGTGGGTATACTTGCTCTCCTCCCCGTGGCTTCTCAGCCGGGCAATACGCTCGTATACCTCTTTATTATTGGTAACAACGATTCCCCCATCGCCAACCGCACCCAGGTTTTTACTCGGATAGAAGCTAAAGCAGGCGGCATCACCAAAGCAGCCGGTCCTTATGCCCGCCATCGATGCGCCATGCGCCTGGCATGCATCCTCTACGACCTTTAGGCCGCGCCTGGCGGCAATCCGGCATATCTCTTGCATATCAGCCGGTTGTCCATAGAGATGAACGGGAATGATCGCCTTTGTTTTTTCGGTGATCGCACCCTCAAGTTGGGATGCGTCCATAAGATGGGTATCCTCGTCGATATCGACGAAAACGGGGCGCGCCCCGCACATAACTATCGCTTCAACCGTAGCTATATATGTATTCGGTACGGTGATCACCTCATCGCCCGGGCCCACCCCTAAAGCGCGTAAGGCAAAATGGAGCGCATCAGTTCCGGAGCCCACTCCAACCGCATAATCCACCCCGCAGAATGCCGCAAATTCCTCCTCGAATCGTTGAACCGTGCCTCCAAGGGTGAAGCTCCCCCTGGCCAGGACATCACCAATTGCTTCTTCAATCTCCTTGCTCAAGCGCGAATGCTGGCTTACCAGATCCACAAATGGAATTTTCTTTGTATTGGACATCTGGCTCCTTTCTATGTCAGAAGACCCTAAAGTACGTTCGTTGTTTTCCGCAACAGGGGTGGTCTAAACCGCTACATCGCAAGGACGCTTTAGGAGAACTAACACCTGCCTATTAACAAGCTCTTCAATAAAATCCTCCGTCTCCCTGCGCACTTGGCTTTCGGACTTTCTGCTCCGCATCTTTATCTCTTTAATAATATCTTCTACCGCATGGCGACCATCAGATAATTCCCAAATCCTTGTTCCCGCGCCGTTTAACACAAAGAGCTTCCTAACTTTTGATTGGACTATGAGCGTCTGCCCGTTAATAACGCAAGATGCCGAATCCATGCCCTTCAATGGGTAATTATCTCTATTCATCTTTCGCCCCCGCCTTCATACAAAGCGTACGTGTAAAAATATCCTTTATAGTGCCTAACGCTTGCCCGAGGTCATAGTAGACAAGGTTGTAACAGCGTAATCCATTTAGGAAAGAGAGCGTGGCATCGATCGCCCTTTTTCTCGATTGCTCCGAGAGCGCCATGTCAAGTAAGCAACTGGAATCAATTAGCCTGACCAGTGCAGACCATGCCGTAATTTCCTCTATAGCCAGTTCTGAGCCCTTACGATACTCCGCAAAAATCATTAATGTAGGCCTTGCCGGCTTGCTAAAACCCCTTATTCTGTCTGCAGGAGGATAAACAATGTAGCGCCTCTCACTGTTTAACTCAAACCATTCCTTTCTAGTTTTACCCCTTAATTCACTAAATAAATCAAAAGACGCCCGCCTCAAGAAAAGTCCCCTCGGAAATGGATATATGTCACTGGAGGATGTGCTAATAAGCGCTAATTCATCGGATAATAAATCAAAGCCTTCTCTTGTCAGCGCATAGGTTAGCGTAGTCTTTCCCGCACCTGAGGCACCGGGGATTATGATGGCGCCCGGCCCATACGCAACCACACCGGCATGAATTTTAATAAACTGATTGAGGTTCAGCAGCACAAAATCGAGGACGTAGTAATCGATCTCTTCGATGAGCATTTCGACCGACGTGATATCAATTTTGAACAGTAAAAAGCGGTTAGAGGCGTCGCTTCCTAAGGAATGAATATTTTCCTCGCCCTCAAACAGGCTGTACTTCGTGCTTGTTGCAACGCGCGCGATGATATAAGGGTTACTGCCAGCGGTAAATATGAGAAGCTCTAAATCAGCCTGCTCACCGCTATTGGTGAGAAAATATCTATAGGAAGACCGTAGCACTTCGATCGCTGAGGGTATATCCGACCTGATCCGGCACCTGACCCCATAAAAGTCGTACGTTGTGCGGTGCTCAAGGGAATGTATTGAGTAGTACGGCACCTTAGCGGGCTTTCCCATCAACTAACCTCGTGATCATTCCAAAAGCAGTTATTAGCTCTCTGCGGCCAGCTATTAATAATAGCCATCGTATGCAGCCCTTTAAGCCGATTCCTAAAGGTACCTGCCTGATCGTGCTACTATACGGTTACTTGCTGCTACGCGGCATCACTTAACAGGCCATGCTGGTAAAGCTCATCGGCAAATCCGATCACATCGCCCATAATTTCCCCAGGGTCGGCCTCGTATTCTGTCGCGATTGTAGCGACAATATCTGCAATGCTATGCTCGCCGTCGCATAGGTTCCAGGCTAAAAGCGCTGTCTCGTTTAGCATGTGGAGCTGTTTAGTATGGGGGTCATAAATGATCCCATCCTCGTTAACAACCCTAAAGACAAGGTCTGATTTACGCACCAGTCTGGTTGATGGTTCCACAAACTCTCCCTTCATCAAATAACCTATATATAGGGCCGCACAAAGCACAACAATTACTACGCGATTTGTTTAGTCCTAGTCACACCCTAAAGCCAGATCTTGCATTAACATCTCGTGTTGTTACTATTTTCTGCGCTCGTGGCTTGGAACTATACACTTTGGATCGAGCTCTTTATGCGCACCATAGGTAATTATCGATGGACGTAAATACTCTTTCTTAACTTTACGCATAAGCGACCCCCCTCTCTCTAACCAAGCTCTTGCGAGTCAACTCTGTGCGGCCACATCATCACCAATCATATTGTATTGCTATCAAGATAGATCGATAGTGCATGGGTGAAGGCATTAACCCAAAGCCCAGCCTTGATTCTCTATTAATTACCCATTTGAAAGTAGATTAAATTTAAAAACTAAAAATAATTTGTATTGCAATACGATAGGATCGGTTTGATAGATGTAGTGAACCGTAAAATATCGTGGGGAGGGATAACCCCTCCCCACTGCCTACAATTATTTCACCAGGTTGTTCAGAAACACTGATTTTTACTTAGAGTTCATCCCCAAAACTGCCATCAAAAAAAGTACATAACATCAATCACATCGCCGCTCAGGTTAATTAGAATTTTCTCAGTAGGCCTCACCTGCCTTCATCAAGCAAATCACATAACCCTTATTTTCTAAAGCTATTTGCAGGTAAATTCCCTACACGCGATTACTATACACACTGGATCGCTAACCCCTTTACGTGTATCTAGTTACATGTTAGGGCGTTAGAATTGGTTTTGCTTCCACCTTTGGGCTAGTATCGGGCTATCCATCCGTATAGTATTTACTTCTTTCCTGACTTCCGCAATGCAGCACCCTATACCTATTCACCATTATACGAAGGTGTCATTCTGAACGGAGCGCAAGCGAAGTGAAGAATCCCAATAATACCTTCATTATTGCTAAGGATTACAGGGAAAGACTTAAGCAAGGGATGGTTGTAGGCTTAAGAAGTGAGAAGATTTTATATAGATCCTTCGCCTCCGTTTCACTGCGGCTCAGGATGACATGACGGTAGCGCTAATGCCGCGGCTCAGGATGGCATGTAATGCTACAATAGCATTCGTTACTGCCATAATCGTATCTTGCAGCACCCAAATTACCAGGTTACACACCGCTTGATAAGCACTTTTATGATCCTAGAATAAGTGGCGCTGAAGTCAGGAGATTGCCTTACGCCGGATAGATGGCATGAGCGATACTTTGCGACCTGGCATCCTCCATCAAGTACCCGTTGAGCGATAGGCAAGCTTTGCAGCTTCTACCCGGTTTTTAACCCCGAGCTTGTGGAATATGTTGCGGACATGAAACTTTACCGTACTCTCAGAGACGAAAAGCTCCCTGCTTATATCAGCATTTGAAGCGCCATTTGATAGAAGCTGCCATACCTCTTTTTCCCTTGGGGTTAACCGGTCGCTGATCCTTGCCTTCTGCCTTGCCGCCGGTATCATTTTGCCAGTAAGTTGGGGGGATATCGGGTTCAACCCGCTTGCCGCCTGCCGGACGGCATCCGCTAATTCTACTGCCCCTACGCTTTTTAACAGGTACCCGCTAGCGCCACTCTCGAATGCTCTAACGACATAATACTCGTCGTCAAATCCTGAGAGCATCAACACTTTAGCGTTCTTGCA
>DASQQM010000342.1:0-9518 GCA_035643475.1 Anaerolineae bacterium
AGCGCGCACCGTAAAGCGGTATGAGCTGTGGGGCTCATCATAGAAGTTAGTTGTTGGATTAAACTCCTCTGGGTAACTGAAGAAATCGATCTCAAGCATTTTCTTATAAACTACTTCAAGCTGCTTTTTGCTTAGCTTGAACTCAATGGTTACTGGTTTATCCATCATCATATCCTTCGTATATGTGCCGTTAAAGGTATCAAGCACATTTCTAGCGCCCACCCAGTAGCTGAACGTAAATGCGAAGTCTTGCGGCGTCTCTTCAGGAAGGGTATTGCAGCTGGTCGCAATGAGTATAGCGGCAAGAATACATATGAGAATAAGGGCCTTTCGGTGCATCGACTATATTCCTCCTTTCACCTGCATTAGACGAGAACATTTGAGCCGTAGTTCCACATTACCAGAATTGCACACATAGCGTACACTGATAATGCGAGCCTATGCTTAATAAACTTACTAGTGCTATTACCAGGGTATCTATTACTGTGGGGATGGGGTAGTACCTCAGTACTTCGGTAGCATACTAGCAGTTAACTGCATGAACTTAACCAGTCGGTAGCGGTTAGGGACGCTGTTAATGCACACTATGAAGAGCTTAGGGAACAAATGGAGAAGATCAAAAAGGCATTGGAAAAATTCTGGAGGTGGAATAAGTGGCAGTGGACCCTAAGTATATCAAGAAAATCCAGGGCAAGGATTTCATCGAGTTTGAAGGCTTACTGGATAACGCTCATTCAGCAGGGCTCAAGCGAGTAGAAACTACGCTATTGCAGGCTCCTACATCAGAGAATGGTTTGCTGGCTATCGTTTCGGCCACCATAGAGAACGATAGAGACACGTTTTCCGCCTTAGGTGATGCATCCCCAGAATCTACCAGTAAGGCGCTTGTACCACACCTGGTGCGCTTTGTAGATATGCGAGCGATAGCTCGAGCTATGTGAATAGCGATTAATGTCGGTATGGTATCAGTTGAGGAGTTAGGCCCTGATAACGCATCGAAGGGCATCCAGTGGTGCAGCCATGAAGAAATTCAATAAAATAACCGTGCCGATTGTATTGCTAGCGATAGCAGTGCTAGTCTTAATAGTGGTAAACGAGATCTTAAGGAGGTTGTGTGTAGCTACTCTATTATGGGAGAAAGCGACCCTGTTTGGGAAAGACAGGTTGCGAGCATATACTAAAACATGTCAGAGATAAAGTTAGAGCACGGTCATTACGCGGGTTTTCCATACATCAGATTTGAAGGGGATTTAACGGTAAGCACTTTCACCGCCTTGCACTATGCAGTCCGAGGTGCGACAAAACTTGGTACTATGCCCGTTGTTGTTGATTTAAGCGGTGAGTTAAACATCTCAACTGACGTACAGGAAATTAAGTGCTGGCGGTACCCTCCAGAAATACCGGATTACGCAAAAAAGGTGACCTTAATTTTAGTTGGTACTGCTGAGCGTATTGAACAAATTAGGTCTTTATTAACGCCACATGATTTGCAACATGCTTTAAGCTTGCAGGGAGCAATTGAGTTAGTAAATAAAAAGCAAAGAGAGCTCTCCGGCTGACAGGGTCATCTTTTATTACATCTTAATTTTAACGCGTTTAATATGTTCGGTCCCTTCGCGGGGATAGAGTAACACTTTGCCTGTCTCGGATATTTCTGGCTCGAACAGGTCAGCATGTCCTGCGACGTTTCGATCCTGGCAATACTCCTTCAATGCCTCGATAAAGCGAGGAAAGCGCACAAGAGCAGTCTCTTTCCCAGTGTCTCCCACGTAGACCTCAGTAATCGTTTGAAATGGCAGTGGTTTGGATGACCCCTCGACGTGAGCCGTATACAGAACCTCCATGTGAATGACGTAAAGCTGCATCCGATCCCCCTCGTCCATTTTTTACCATTCAGTGTATGCCCCCCAATCTCGATGGTAAAACATTCTTATTGTCGGTTAAGGAGCTATACGCGTAGTAGTAATAGATGGAGATGATAGAAATCTTTTCGAGGGTGTATACCAATGGGTCCCATAGAGGGGGGCCAAGGTGGGGTGCCCACCCCTACTCGTGTGGTTGACGCTGTAATGCTACTAATGTTTTCGCCAAGCTAGAACTAATATTCGCTTGTTGACGTGCCGATACATGGGATAAATGAGGCTATCATTGGGGATACTGCGAACGATCAGGAGGGTTGAGATGGGTATTGCAGTGTACACCCTAGAGGAATCATACGAAACAGTGAAGGAAGCATTAATGGCAAGCTTCAGCTTTGCGGTCCAAGAGGTGGACTTTAAATTTGGCAGGAGCTTTATCAGTAAGAGGGCAAAGACCCCCTTCATCAAGCGGGATTTAGGGCTTAATGAAAAGTACGAAGTCGTGCACAAGGTTTATCAAGAGCTTTGGGACCAGCACCACCCCTAACCACCAATTACAGGGCCCGGATATCCAGGCCCTATTTGCTTTCCTGTATTTATTTTACACTTGATTTATAGCGCTCTCTTTGCTTTCTCCTATCCCATGTCGGCTATTTCGCCGCTATACCCTTCTTTCGGGCCATAAACTTCAAGAAACTTGGCGGTATACCTGCAGTTAAACTTTGGTTCCAGTGCTGATTTCAGTGTATACGTAACTTCACCACCATTTTTCTCTGTTGCATCTGCCACCACGTGCTGCGCCTCAAAATGTGGATATCCTTGTTCCTCTAGCTTCCCTACATCAGGTTCGTGTAGAATTGCTCCGGCTTTTAGATAGAGCGGAGTTGAAAATATTAACGCATTCTTTATCCATTTATCATGCTCATCAGAAGGAACCTCAAGTAGAAGCAGTAGCCCTTTAACAAGGGCCTTTTCAATATCAGGGTTTAAGATTTTTGCTTCATTGCCTATTACTTCAAGGCTCTCATACCCATGCATTAAACCTGCTCTTAGGTCTCTGCATCTCTTATATAGCGCCCCTCCACCTTCGGTATATTTGGACATAAGATGCTTGACACCGACCACAGTTGGAATTACTCTTTCTCTGCCACACTTACATTTTTCAACCTGTCGCGGCACACTAAATTTATCTATTAAAGGCTCATTTAAACTTTCTAGCCCAAACCACAAGCTTGAGAAACGGTCTAGATCATCGGTTTCCATAAGCCCCTTCCTGTACCATCTCATACCACGCCCCAAAAGCGATTGGTACTCACTATCTAGAACTTGGTCCGTAATCCATCGGAAGTTATCATGTGGCAGCTTGCGCTTTGCCCTCCCTGGGATCCCAACGTCATAGATAAACTGAACAAACTCCCTATCAGCAATGCCTAGGGTAATTTCATACGCTAGATGTTTCTCAAAAGGTAGAATAGCCGCTGCACTGGAAAAAGAAGCAAAAGTCATAAGTCCATTTGCTACCTCGGCCGCCCTATCGATTGCCTTATCTATATCGATATCTTCAGCCTCGACATCGACCTTGGCCTCAGTCCCGATATGGGTATCTACGCCGAATTCTCGACTCACTATATCCCTAAAAACACATGCGACTTTGTCTTTATCTGTCGTTATGTCCATTTGAATCGCTTCGCCTCTATCTGCTACTTGAATTGCAGATTCAGCACCAAGCACTACGCGAAACTTTCTTCTATCCATGCCTTCCTCCTTTCCCCACCTGTTCCAAATATGTACCGGTAACAGTACTTAAAACGCTCAGTAGCATTTCATGAAAAAAGGGTGTTAGATTATCTCTAACACCCTCTCTGACTGTGGAGATAAGGGGACTCGAACCCCTGGCCTCCGCATTGCGAACGCGGCGCTCTCCCAGCTGAGCTATATCCCCAAGCTCAAGTCGATATAAAAATGATACTACCAAAATTGAAATTTAACAACCAATACGCCACGACCTTCTTGCCCGTTCGGGACCAGATAGGCAGGTACAGCGGACTTCTCCTCATTCACCGCGTCTCTGAATAAACTACAAAAATTATTACATGCATCGAACTGAATTTCACCTGGTGGTTAAGGTGCATCCAGCAGTTACCAAAATGCTTATCCAAAGCTTATCGCGATGCCTGCAAACAAAGCAAATTAGCGCTAAAAGGCAAAAAATATCGACATTTATACAACCGGATATTGATTGCATATTAAAAGACTAGTTATAATATCAGTAACCGCTGTATAGGTAACCGCTTAGAGCAGCAAGATTAAATCATCAGGAGGAGATTATGACCGGAAACAAACCTTTTAAGCAATCGAAACTGCAGAGATTTATTATTTTTATTGTTATTTTAACGCTGGCATTATCGTTCAGCATTGGGTACACATATGCTGTAGGTGAACCTACGTTTCAAAGCATAAGCGTATCTACTTCGAATGCATCGCCTGGTGATACCGTTACAGTTACGGTATACGCCACCGGTGTTAGTACAACCGATACCTGTGGGATCGCATATATATCACCTAAAGGCGCCTTTCGATTCATGGATTTAAGCTATGATAGCACTTCAGGTAAGTTAACTGGCACCTTCACGGTCGATAATTACGATGTGCCTGGCGTATGGAAGGTAGCTTTTATCGGTATTTCGGGTACTTTAATCGATGGAGATGTGACCAACCTGAGTGCTGGTGACATTACTGTCGTAAACTCGAATCCTGATGTGACTCCACCAACCTTTAGTTCGCTTCAACTGTCAACGACGCAGACAAACCCCGGCGGCAAGGTTCACATCATAGTGGACGCGAGCGATTCAGAATCTGGCTTAGAGGGGGCATTTATAACGTGGGCATGTAGTCTTGAGCCGATAGTTGCGTTCATACCGTTTAACGAGAAAACGGGCAAGCTTGAGGGAGACCTTTATATACCACTTGATGCCTCTGCGGGTACATATACCCTGGATAGCATATCAGTCGCCGATAAGCAACTCAACGAATATAACTGGTCTGCTGCTACAGGGTCAGCGATTACCGGTAAAAACCTTGTCTTAAGCGACGATCCGAATGCGCCAGTTGCTGGATTTGTGGATGTGCATGCCGATGATTGGTTCGCCAAAGATGTGCTCTTCCTTGCCCAGCTCGAGGTGTTAGGCGGCTACGCAGATGGGACGTTCCGGCCTGCAAGCAACGTAACGCGAGCGGAATTTGCAAAGATGGTATGTCAGGCATCTGGATGGGAACTCATACATCCTGCAACCCCTTCCTTTAGTGATGTGCCGTCAAGCAATTGGGCGTACGATTACATTGAAACAGCCAAGGCTCATGGTGTCATAAGCGGTTATCCTGATGGGTTATTTAAACCGAACAACAACATAACCAGGGCCGAAATATGCAAGATGCTCATTACGGCTCTCAACATCGATATTGATGTGAGCGGAACTGCATTTTCTGACGTGCCATCGACCTATTGGGCAATGCAATACATAATGACTGCGCGTAATTGCGGGATCGTCTCCGGCTACACTGGAAATATATTTAAACCAGCTGCGCTTGCAACAAGAGCAGAGGCCGCGAAGATGATCAGCAATGCATTCTTAAACCCAGGACAATGATCTGTACCAGTTGCGTATTGCAACCAACAGCGATAATCGGGTTTATTATACCAACCACATGAGGAAAAGAGAGGATGGTGGCTTCTAGGAGCCGCCATCCTTAATTATATGCCCGTAAGTATCGAGCGTTGTTTTCATTGATGCATGCCCCAAATACCTCTGAACCGTTGCAATGCCTACTCCCTGGTGGATAAGAAGAGAGGCGTACGTGTGGCGCAGGTCACAGAACCGGATATCAGGTAGGCCTGCTTTTCTTAGAGCCCTTTTAAACGTTCGCCTTGTTAAGTTATTTGCATCTATCTTTCGGCCATCCGGATGGATGAAAATAGGATCCTCCAGGTTACCTGGATATCTCTTTTTATACTCTATAAGAGCCTCCTTCAGCACAGGGGCTAGTGGAATCCGCCTAGGCAAAGCTGCCTCCAGCGGCGCCGTAACCCCCCGATAGGCCATCTTATTTATGTAGACTTCATCCGCGACCCAATCAATATCTGCCCAGGAGAGTGCAAGCAGTTCGCTCCTTCTCATTCCAGCAAAGGCAGCAACCATAAAAATTGTCCTGTATGGCTCATCAGCCGCATTGAATAGCCTCGAGAGCTCATCAGGAGAGAGCAGTGTAAAATGCTTTCTCCTGGGCTTAGGGCACTTCAGGCCAGCGCACGGATTAGTTCTAATATAGCCCCACTTGTAAGCGCAGGATAACATAGTTTTTAGCGGCGCTATATCGCGGGTGATGGTAGATGCAGATGATCCTCTATTGATCCTATACTCAATGTATTCCTGGATACTCCCCGGGGAAATCGATGATAGCGATAACCTGCCAAAGAAGGGCATTAGCTGCCCCCTTATCCTTTGTACTGTCGTAGCATATGTTGAGGGCTTATAATGAGGCTTTGCATATATAGTAAGCCAGAGGGCGCAATATTCCGAGAATCGGATTCTTGAGGATCTTTGAGGTTTGCTTTTCATAAGCTCCGCTACAATCTCGCAGAGCATGAGTTCGGCATCTTCTTTCCTTAGCCCTGCTGATTTCCACTTCTGCTTACCGGTAGATGGGTCTTGGAAGACGACATAGTATCGATTTTTGCCTTTGGAATCGATCTTACACTGGATAGATGCCATTAGATAGCCGCAAGAATAGCACTTTTCATATCTTCTGCCTTTGAATTAGGGAGCCTCTTTAGTGTCACAATACGCCCGCATTCAAGGTGCATTATAACTGTTGTCTCAAAACGCAGTACATCGAGTGCTGATTTTTGTAGAATAACCTTTGTCACCTTTGATAAGGGTATCTCGGTATCTTTGCCCCTTACAGAAGTAACCATCTTTTCATCAGTTATTTTAACAACAAGGCCATTTTTTGCCGTCACCTCGAGCAAGTTATCCTTTTTGTCTACTAAAGCATGATGAGAAGGTGGGGTATTGGCTGAATCGAGATTATCCGATTCGACCACCTTATTGCTCTGGTCTGAGAGCTTCGGGGGTGTTTTCTTATCATGTAGATGAAACGCAGATTTATCCATCCCTAATCTCCCCGTTATTTCAAATTAATCTAATCTGGTTTTGCATACCCCACATGGTTACGGTTTTGCAGCAAGATCTATATTAGAGGCATTATGTAGTTCAACCGATAGATAAAATGCTAGCATCCCAAACATCAGAAATCAATGTTTGCATTCTAACATATGAGCGATCGAGTAGACTGTGTTTACTGAATACATATTCGCAGTGCAATAGCATAGGCCTGTGATCATTATTTATATATTGTCCTATGCTCAGTTTAGCTTAATGCTTGCTGGAGATATCTGTAAATAATGCGATAGCCACCCAGGAACAGTACCATTATCTCGAATGATGCTATAGTGGCAATTAAACGCATGATTGGCATCGCGTTGCTCACAGATTATGAAATCCTCTGGGATATGCGATATATTTAAATGCATCAGCGCAATATCTGGAAAGTTGCAAAGCGCTGCATAAAAGGTTGTTGATAAAGGGTTATATGAGTTCTCGGCTGAAAAGGTTCTTACTCACACTATCTTTACTGGCTGCGTTAATTGGAATAGCGATAACGTCTATCCTACGTTATAGTGGCCTATCGCTACCGGTGGGAAAACTCGGTCTGCCACTTATTGAGAGTGCCAAAAATGCTGCAAAAACCCCTATAAAAATACCCCGGCTTTTGAGCAACAACGATCAAGATGCCGATGGGATCGATGACCTGGACGATATCGTACTTGGTGCCCGAGCAGAGGCCGAGAGACGTCCAAAATACAGGAGCGCATACTACAAAGGCGGGTATCCCCCTGAGACCGAGGGAGTTTGCACCGATGTTATTTGGCGCGCCTTCAGGGATGCCGGCTATGATCTGAAGGTAATGGTGGATCATGATATTGCTGTCGACGTGAAAGCGTACCCTCGGGTGAAGGGAAAGCCAGATCCAAATATTGATTTTCGACGGGTGCCAAATCTCGTCTCTTTCTTCAACCGCCATGCTTTGAGCTTGCCGATCGAGATTAAGCCGGGTGACGTAAAAAATCTCGAACTATGGCAAGGTGGCGATATTGTGGTATATGGTAAGCCTTATCAGCATATCGGCATAGTATCTGGTAAACGCCGTGTTGACGGAGTTCCACTCCTTATCCATAACGGCGGCCCCTATGCTACCGAAGTCGATTATCTGCTGAGCTGGCCGAGTCGGATAACAAACCATTTCAGATTTCCTAAGCTAGTGGACAAGTAACTTAACTCGCGAAATCACCCGCCTTAATTTTTGCATATCCGTATCTTTGTGGCGAACCGAGTTTGGATTACGGGGTATCAATAAGTGATGCCGGAATTGCGATGCAAGTCGCGTTACCGACATTACACAAGACTAATAAGGAGGCTACGATCATGGAAGAGAAACCGAGAGAAACCCCTGAAGAGATGATGGGGAAGGGCGAGCAGCCGGAAGCTCAAGCAGAGATCAAGGAAACTCCTGAGGAGGCGAAAAAGGAGGTATACGTTGAGAAGAGAGAGGTGCGCGGCAGCCAGCTTATGGATACCCTCAACCAGTTGATTCGTGAATCAACCGTTCGCCGGATTCGGGTTAAAAATAAGGCGGGTCGGGTTATTATAGATATCCCTGTTTGGGCAGCCGCTGCCGGTGGGTCAGCCGCTGTGATTTTAGCTCCTGTTCTATCGGCTATTGGTGTGTTAGGCGGTATACTGACGGGCTTTACCATCGAGATAGAAAGGGAAGTAACGGAGAAGGAGGAAGGAACGGCCGCTTAAGTATAAGAAGGTGTATAAGGTACACTGTAACGCTGGTTACCGGGATAGCGCTGATATCACCTCTTGCGATGATATGGTTGTCACCGCCATCTACTGCGCTTATCCTTAAGGCAGCACGCTTATCTATTGCTTGTTATAGCATTATGCTTGTGTGACTGCGATTGGGTTATTCTGCTACAACAATGGTGATGACAGCGTTCGTGTGGTATTGCATGATTTGCTGAATAACTTAACCCATAGAGTTGCCATTGCGTGGGAACTCGTATACAATTGGCTTGAGAATGCGAAGGGGAGTAGCTACCTGCATTAAGTGGGTGGTCGTTTCGACAATCTCGGCAGATATGCCCGGGCGACCAGTTGGCGGCAATTAGCGAGACCTTCAATCGGCAACGGTTGAAGGTTATTTTTATGCGCGTGAACATAATCTTCTCTTTTACTGAAAGACGTATGGTTGCCATGAAGAGTTTAATGTATTATCGGGCTAAAAGATTGGCAAAAAGTTATAGGTAATACCAAGTTAAGATAACCAAGTAGGCGTATAGCTGGAGACGTGCAGTTGTAGATTCTGGGAGGCGTTAGATTGATAACAACATACCTGCTTCTGGGGGTATCGCTCGTAATCATATTGATTGCTTGTGAGCTATTTAGTAACGGCGTCGAGTGGTTTGGACACAGACTTGACCTCGGAGAGGGTGCCGTCGGTAGCATCCTGGCAGCAATTGGCACCGCGCTACCG
>DASQQM010000343.1:0-7321 GCA_035643475.1 Anaerolineae bacterium
AACAACAAATGAGAGCAGTGCTACCGCAACCAGCTCGAAGAATCCCCGGTGAGCATATTCGGCGTAGGTAAAGCCCTGCGCGGCGATGTTATGCGCGCCACCGAAGAGGTAGGTAAACTGGATGACGATGAAAAACGCTAGGAGGCCATTTACCGAACCGAGGAGAATCACCGATTCGGTAAAAGCAAGGGTTCTAATCCTGCTGGCAATTGAAATATCTCTTTCCTCGCTTGATCGTTGCAATTGGTAGCGGTAGAAGATGTAGGTAAACGCTGTGGTAAAGATAGCAGGTAGAGCTACTATTAAGAATGGCCAATACATTTTAACAAAAGGTTGGCCAAGAATGCCCAGAATCAACAAAATTATAGGGACGATGGCTAGTGATACTATGCTTACCACACAGAGCAGAAAAAACGCTTTCGCAAAACCAAGGATGAGCATTCTCTTGGCAATCGCGAGCTCTATTTCTTCACCTTGCTTTTGCCCGCGGCGGGAGAGGGCATAGGCAAACATACCGCTTAAAATGATAGTTGCGATTACAATTATTGCGGCATGCTCAATAAAATTTAGGCGCCTTAAGGCCATAGCTACATGGTTAACGTATTTGCTGAAGACGAGATCTGCCGATGACAGCAGCGCTATAAATACTGCCAACACGGGTAGCGTGATTGCGATGCCCCGACCAGTCTGGCGTAGCATCGCACTTTTACGTAACTCATCCCGGGCGCTGATTACATCCCTAAAGGTATAGAACGATTCTAATAGGGATTGAAGCGATGCACCGAAGGCCTGGCGCAGGTAATTCACGATCACGAATTTGCGGATCGACATCCCCGCGAGGCGACCCAACAGCAGGGCGAATAGGTAGAGTATGGCTACAATATCTAACGTAACAAGCGTTGCGCTCGAGCGAACGAAAATCATGATCGACGATATAAAAATGAGCACTGCTAAAATTACAACCTCGGCATCGATTGCAATCTTGGAGCGCCGGGCAAGGGTAAAGGTGGTGCCCAGCAGCAGTACGGTAAATAATGGGACGGATATCCCGGGCACTTTACGGTAAAACAGAATATCAAAACAGAACGCAAGGATGAGGGCGGCGCCTACAACCAGCAACGGTTTTGCAATATCTCTTTTCATATCCACTCCTCTTCTGTAGGTATTTGATGGCGAGTGATCCTTTAAAGACGGCACATGGCGTTATAAACTAACCTCCTTTCGCGCGCCATCTCACGGGGTCCATCTACTATCAATCGGTAAGCAATAATTTCGAGAATCGATAATCGAGAACCGACCGAATCGAAAATGCTTTAAGGTAATAACCCCACCCCCACCCTACACCCTCCCCCCTCAAGGGGGTGGGGCACTGTGAGATATCTTTATACTGCCTCAATAATTCAATCGATTTTCTACTTTCTATTTTCGATTCTCGAGTACAGCATCGTAGATGCTGTACTAGGCAGAGTGTACAGAGTGGGGGTAGGTGTGTCTGTCGGCAGAAGTGCTTAGCGAATAGTAAGAGCAGGTAAGATGGGTGTATATACGCAGAAATAACTAGCCGTTATTGTCGTTTATGTTCAGTGAATCGAACCAATCAACCAGGTCATCTTTGCTTAGAAGACCGGTTACTACACAGTAGATCGCACAATCGGCCTTATCCCGCGAGCCAATCCTTGTCTTGATATCCTCAATATGTTTTCGCACCGTCGGCAACTTTATATCGAGGGCATCTGCAATCTGTTTATCGGAAAGCCCCCTTGCCCTGAGCGTAATGATTTCACGCTGGCGGGGGGTTAACAGGTCCAGCAGGTGGTCAACGGTCTTGTTGCCGTCATTGAATAACTCGACTGCAGGCTCCTGCCTCCGTTTCACTCTCGATGCCTCGTGATAGAGTTGCTTCATCTTATCAACATCGCTCGAGGTAAAAAGGCCAAATCTGGTCCCGATTAGCTGGCTAAACCATATCTTTAACGCATCGGCAAGCATATGGGTTGTAAGCGCGAGGGTGGTTATGAGTACAAGGCTGGCGATAGGTACGTCCAAGATATCACCCTGTCCAATGAAGGTGGCGATGGCGTAAATGATGGCAATGCCGAGTGCGCCAATGGATGTATAGATGGCATCTCTTTCGAGGGCCTCTCGATTGAGTAGGGCGTTATACTTCAGTATGGCGATTGCCACGATGATAATGCCCGATCCTAGGGTGATGTTGCCGGGAGCGTACCCCGTGTTAATACCGGTCACGCTCTTAATCAAGAGGCCAGCTGAGGCAGCCCAGAATAATATGCCCCCGAGGCTTAGCCACCAGAACTGCGATCGATAAGACGATCTCTTGAATGGTATACCGGTAAGGATAAGCTTGTATATCCCATGCTTGAAAAACGTGGCCTCGCCGATCTTCTTCTTGCTCTCCTTCCACCATTGGGAGAGAAAGTTTATCCAGGCCATGAACGTCGTTAGAAAGATAAAGGTAACAAATAATATATAGACCGGTCCGGTTGGCAAGCTCTGGCTCTTTAACGGCAGGACCGCATTTTGCACATCGCTGAATCTGAATAGGCTATCGGTAAAGGCCTCGGCCAGCAAAAAGAGGGCGGCACAGCCATAGAGCGCACCGATTGTGGCATGTGAGCGCAGCGCATTGAGCGCATCTCCTACCCAGTGACTGATGGTGCCTTGCAGTTGAAGCGGATGGGTTGCTTTTTGTGATAGGTGAAGCCAGAGCACAGGGGCAAAGGGTAGCCACCATAGCGCGTGCTGATACAGTATAACCTGAAATTTTGTTGTTGCGGTACTCACCATGAAGTCGCTAAGGAGGTAGAGAAAGATGGTAATCATGGCGCCCGATGCCAGCTTCGATACACTGTCGTCGGGGTTTACCCGATAGATGTATAGCGCAAGCCAGAGAAATGCGAGCGCAACACCGGCCGTTATGATGCTTGAGGGATATTGGCTTAATACGTCGCCTAATGTCATGGGGCCCCTAACATGCTGTTCTGTGATGGTACTTAAACCGCGTAGCAGCTCTATGATGCGTGCGGTATTACATAGAGCTGGCGCTATTACTCTGTACACAGAGACATGCTTAGTATACTACGCGTACAAATCTTCTGGAAGGTTATTTGGTTCAGCCCAAGCGATGGCAGACTGAAATAAGCAGCCATAAACGACCGCGCCGATGCGGCTCTACAACCCGCCCTCTAGGCGGTATCATGTAGATAGGGCATGTTAACTCTTATAGAAGAAGCGCCTTATGATTAGCCATATGCCGATGAGGACAAGGGCAATCGATAGTATAATGTTGAAAAGTTGGGTGGCGGTTAGAGGGAGAATACCCTCTGAGATTAATAATATTATTATCCCCAGGATAAGCAGTATGCCGCCTGGGATGAGGGGCCACCAATGACGCCTTCTCCCCATGAACGCATAAATGGATACGAATGCGAGTCCAAGCGCTATTAATATTATAGAGCCCTCATCTTTTGCCTTTAGCACGTCCGATCCCACAAGGGCTATTGCGGATCCCAACCAGAGGAGGATCATGCCGGGGATGAGAAATCCTAGGAGGCGCCAGAATATGTAGGCAACCAAGAAGGATGCGCCTAATGTAGCAATAAGGATTTCCGGCCTGAACACACCAAAATTTATAAGCAGCAATACGAGGCCAACTAGGACAAGGATAATACCGGCCACCACTCCACCCTGGCGCTCACCCTTACTCATAACGACTCCTTACGCAATTATGGTTGACAAGGCTCTTGCTGCTCATAATATTCTGTATGAATTTTATGTTCCCTTCTGGCCTAATCGTTCTATGCTGCTTGTTCCAGGGCATCGGATAGCTGTTTTTCTGTCCTTCCTGACATTGCGATCTCTTCATCTAAGCTCTTCTGCAGCTCACTCGTAGCCCATTCGTCGTTAAGACTTTTTGCCATCGCGATGAGTGCTTTATAGCTGCCGATCTCGACATTCTCAATTCTCAGCGCGTCGTAGATCATCCGCAATTCCTCTTGCGTGCGGTCGGTTTGTGCCCATTGGAAGGTGTTCAAACCGATTGAGAGAAACGAGAATGCCGTAGCCTTAGCGATAGCAACACTTCCGCCACGGTGATGGATGATCGCTTTTAATCGCACCATCTGATGCTTTGTCTTTTTTACGTGCTCTTCCAGGTCACGTCTCTTGGCCGGACCCCGCGCTTTGTTTGCCAGGTCTTTTGTAAGGCTTAACGTAGCCGTTTCGATAGAATACATATCATTTAAAAAATAGAGGAACATTTCTTCTTTAGAGCGCATAATCTTCGCCTCCCACCAGTTGAGACTTTATATATTCCCATGTTGGCTCGGAATGTAGTGGATCGCGCAATAAAATCCCCGACCAGGGAGGCCTGTAAGGGCGACGGGTCCACCTGAAGGCGGGGGAGGAATTCGTCTTCGCCCTCATAGGGCCGGGATCAGGGGCGAGATAAACTCGCCCCTACATGGTTTTATAGCTGATAGATACGGTTAAAACTATGCAGCCTTTTCGAAACCGGTGCCTTTTGGCATTACGTTCATCTAGCGATTCGAGCATGGTAACATGAATGTTTTCGACGGCCGTTACCATATTGTATAGCCTGCGCGTATCTTGGGACGAGAGCATCCTTCTTCTCATCTGGAACTCGCTTCTAAGTTGCTCCTCGGCTGCAAGAAGGGTATGAAGGTGAACGAAGCTCATCATATCCGCCGTGTTTTTATCCAGTGGCTGCTTAAATAGATCACGGTCTGCGCGCATTGCCTTTCAAAGGGCCTGGTAATTAGTCCATTGGTGTTGCTCCACCGCAAAGCCTACGTTAATCTTGACGGCTTCCATCGGTTCAACCTGGCCCATGCTAACCGATGGTATTGTCCACTCGTTGATCTCCTGCTGGATTTCGCTAAAGCTTCCCGTCTCGTTGTAGACCGTCACAAGATACCCCTCCCAGATAATAGTTTCCGACCTTTCAGCGATGGGTATATACCCGCGGATTCCTGTTTAAACCAGTTGCTATGAAATGTATTTTGCTAGTGGATTACTCGTACAATTACCTGAGGGATTATTAAGATAGCATTTTTCACTTTACAACTGATAAAATCTATATTATATAATAGTTAATCGCATAAGTATAGATACAGCCGATTCGTGGACTTACGGTTTAGGTGATTCCGTAAACGGGAACAGAATCTACAGGGCAGTTCTAGGCACTGAGGTGTAAGATGAAAATCGCTCTGATACAACCTTCGTCCGATCACTATATCGGCTTCCACCACACGGCTATTACCGAGCCGCTAGGGTTAGAAGCGATCGCGGGTGCGCTCACATCGCATGACATAGTTGTGCTTGATATGCGATTCGATAAGGATATCGAGGGATTCCTTATAAGGGAGCGCCCTGATGCTGTGGGAGTAGCGGTTCCGTTTACGACCGTGGTGTATGCTGCACAGGCGGTGCTCGCCACGGTGCACCGGTTGCTTCCACACGCGTTTATATTTGTCGGTGGGCATCACCCGGCGCTTAATCCATCCGATTTCCTCGGACGCTGCAATGTTGTAGTTATAGGCGAGGGAGAGGAGCTCGTTCCCGAACTCCTGGCCAGGGTTGAATCGGGCCAATCCATTGATGATCTTCCCGGGCTTATGTTCATAAGAGATGGAAAACAATTTTCCACAGGTGAGCGGCCACTGATCGCCAAGCTCGATAATCTACCGATGGTGAACCGCACTATCGTGGAGCGCTATGCCGAGCGCTACTTCTTCCGGAGCATGGCGCCGGTTACCATGATCGAAACGGCGCGGGGCTGCCCATACCGCTGCATCTTTTGCTCGGTATGGAAGTTTAATCGCGGTCGCTACCGCCAGAAAAGTCCCGAGCGGGTTCTTGAAGAGGTTAAGGCAGCGCCGACTACGGATATTCTCTTTTCTGATGATAACTTCATGGGGAACATATCCCGCACCGAGCACATATACAGGCTAATTCATGATGCCGGATTAAAGAGGAGATTTGGCTGTCAAGCGCGAACTGATACCATAGCGAAGAATCCCGACACGATACGGCGCTGGCGCAGCATAGGGCTATCATGGGTACTTATTGGATTTGAGAGCTTTAATGAGGAGCGACTTGCCTGGATGAACAAGAAGACGGATGTTGAGACCAACGAAGAGGCGGTCAAGATACTTCAGGATAATGGCATAGAGATTCAGGCTGCGTTTATAGTCGATCCGACCTATAGTCGCAGCGAATTTCAAGCGCTCGGGAAATATATTAGACGTCTCAAGCTCAAGTCGTGTCAGATAACGGTGCTTACACCCCTTCCCGGGACGGACCTTTTTAAGGAGAAGTGGTCTGAGCTTACGAGCTGGAATTATGACCTGTTTGATTTTTTCCACGCCGTGCTGCCGACAGAGCTGCCACTTAAGCAATTTTACCGGGAGTTTTGCAAGCTTTACCGCCAGGTTGCGATCATGCCCAATATCAAGGAGTTATTTAAATCACCATCAAGCTTATCGCCAAGCAACATCCTTCACGGCATACACATGTTCAATAATATACTCAGGCCAAAGGGGTACCTCAAAGGTCATTCCCGGGCGGTACCACCCGGTTTAGATTTCGAGATTAAGGGAGGCCTGTAAAATGCGATTGCAAAATCGTATTGGGAACCGGATCTGGAAGCACACGCTCGAAAAATCTATCGACGTCGCGATTAAGCTAATCAGTTCAGCATCCGATGACAATCTGATCAGACTTACGTACGCGCTTGAGCGCCTGGCTCCATCATCAACCGATGCGTACTCGGTACGGGTAGTGCGCGATGCCTTTCGCTCCGGTCACCCATCCATCGTTCTTGCCAAAAAGCTGGGAAGGGGGTTAAGCGAAAATTACCGACGCGGTCTTGCAACGTTTCTCGTCCGCACGCTGTTTTACGACTCGCATACCCGGATTAGTTACGAGAAAGAGTATGGTATTTCTCCACCATTTACCGTGCTTATAAGCCCAACGATGCGCTGTAATCTGTCGTGCGATGGTTGCTTCGCGGGAGAGTATAGCGAAGACGATGACCTACCAGCAGATGTGATGCAGCGTATAATTGATGAAAGTAGAGAGATCGGCATCGGGCTCTACACGATCCTCGGCGGGGAACCCCTTCTCTATAAGCCGTTATTTGACATAATTAAGCAGAATCCGGACAGCGCATTTCAAATATTTACAAATGCAACGATGGTTAACGAACGGATCGTTGAGAGGCTCGGTGAGCTAGGGAATGCCACCCTTGTCCTGAGCCTCGAGGGGTTACAGCAAGAGACGG
>DASQQM010000344.1:0-2399 GCA_035643475.1 Anaerolineae bacterium
CAGACCTCCCTTCTTAGCGGATCGGCTAACGTCCCCCTGCATGAAGATTTTGGTAAGGAGCTGGCAAAGATCGAGGGCATAAAGCATGTTGATGCCCGCAGGTTTCCCTTTATTAAAGTGCGCGGACACAACATGCAACTCTACGTTCTTGAAATGGATAAATTCTTCGACATAAGCCGAATTGAGCCCAAAGACGGCAAGTACGATCAGATGGTGGGAGACCTTAAAAAAGGTGGCTCGGTAGCCGTTTCAGCGATGCTTGCCAAAAAGTTTGGCTACAAAAAGGGGGATAGCTTAATTCTTAACTCGCCGAGTGGAAAGGCCAGGCTAAAAATCGTTGGCATAATGAACGACGCAGGGGTGGAACCGGGTATTATTTACATAGACCGCAGCGACTATAAAAAATACTGGAAGGATGATGCGGTGGATGGGTTTGCGGTAAAAGTAGCAGAGGGCTATAGCGCTGATGATGTAAGTGAGCAGATTAGGCAGCGCTGGAATAAGAATTATGGTATTAAGATACGGGAGAACAAGGAATTCACACGAGAAGTGCTGAGCATGGTAGATCAGCAGTTTGCGCTCACTAATATGGTGATCTATATCGCTATACTTGTTGCCGCTTTTGGGATAATGAACACGTCGCTTATATCGATTCTCCAGCGCAAGCGAGAGCTAAGCGTTATCAGGGCCCTAGGCGCCAGGCGCAGGCAGATAAAGAATATTATACTCGGCGAATCGCTAATAACAGGCCTCATCGGCGCTACCTCTGGGGGTATTATCGGCATCGGCCTGGGTGCAGTCATGGTTATAGGGCAGGGACTCTTAGTCGATCTGCCGGTAAAATATTACATTCCCTGGATAGCCATCGTGGGTGGCTTTGTGATAACGCTGGTTCTTACCACGATCGGCTCAATAATTCCATCAAGGGCTGCGTTAAGAACTGAGATCGTCGAGGGAATAAGCTATGAATAAGCTAATACCTTAAGATACAGAACGTCTTTTAGCCAAGTGCGCTCACGGATCATCAACTCTCGGGTCAATGGCATGTGGTAGGTAGTGGTACCTGATGCCCACCCACTCCTTAGAGGAATAGCTAATCTCATCTGCATTGCTATGATCGGGATTACCGCCTTTGCGGTCGTGCGCTTTGATGGTTATAGGATTTGATATATTATTAAAGAAATTTGCGTAAAGCAGGATTACTTTTAAGAGGCGGCATATGGCAAGGATCGGTATACCGACATGCTCAAATTCAACCCAGGACCTTGGTTGTTCATCAGCAAGCTGCCTATCTGCACTCCGCAAGAGGAATGGCGCCTTTGAAAGCTATCTCGCTGCTAAACCGTCTGTTCCAGCAGCCAAAGAGAACCATGGTCGATATCATCCTCAACCAGGACTAGACAGAGACCAATTGTCTCACTGGTTGATAGCTAAATAAATTTTGGAGGTTACGTGTGGACGCTATTATCGAAATAACCGATGTGGTAAAGACATATGGGGATGTTCGCGCCGTTGATAATATCTCGCTCGAGGTACAACGCGGCGAGATATTCGGCATCCTCGGGCCTAATGGTGCCGGCAAAACAACGACGCTTGAAATGGTCGAGGGGCTGCGCCGCCCCGATGGCGGCAATATCACGATAGATGGCGTGCCGGTCTGGCCTAGTCCAAAGAGGGTCAAGAACCTTATCGGCGTGCAATTGCAGACGACCGCCATGCTTGATTTTCTCACGGTGTGCGAGACGGTGCGCTTATTCGCATCCTTTTACGGAAAACGCATGAGCCGGCATCAGGCAGATGAGCTTTTAGATGAGGTATCGTTAGCAGAAAAGGCAAATTCCATGGTAACCCAGCTCTCCGGAGGCCAGCAACAGCGGCTATCGATCGCCCTTGCCCTCGTAAACGACCCCAAGGTGCTGTTCTTAGATGAGCCGACAACCGGCCTTGACCCGCAGGCACGGCGTAAACTCTGGTCGGTTGTTGAAAGGATAAACAAGGAAGGGAAAACGATCGTGTTGACTACGCATTATATGGAAGAGGCGGAGGTATTGTGTGCCCGGGTCGCCGTTATGGATCACGGACACATAATCGCCCTTGATGCGCCGGAGAACCTCATCAGGTCGCTTGGTGCCGATGCGAGGGTAACGTTTACCGCTAGGGGTTTGCTCAATCCGGATCGATTAGCGAAGATACCGTCGGTAACCGATATATCACAGGTTGACTCAAGCTATACGCTATACACGGGCGATGTCCAGTACAGCATAACTGAGCTACTCCGCCTGGTTACTGAAGAGAGTGTAAGGATCGATAACCTAAATGTGTCTGGCGCGAATTTAGAGGACGTCTTTCTTCACCTGACCGGCAGGGGGTTGCGAGAGTAATGAGACTCCTATCGATGA
>DASQQM010000345.1:0-3073 GCA_035643475.1 Anaerolineae bacterium
CGGCCACGTCGCCATTATAAATAAGGGAGAGAACAGTTCTGTTTGGTTCCCTCCCGGCTGATGAGCGGATGACGAGACTCGAACTCGCGACCCCAACCTTGGCAAGGTTGTGCTCTACCAACTGAGCTACATCCGCAATGCAAGAAAGATTTTACCATTTCTATGCGAATTCTGCAAATATTCAAAGCCGCTTACTTCTCTAAGCTCTGCTTTAAAAACAACACTTTTCACATGAGAATCCCTCTCATCACCGAACCTTTCGAAGCCACTGCGTATTCGATGACCGCGACGTTTACGATAGCTCTGACCAGGGTATTTATCATTATGAACATTGTCAAACGGGTTAGGGAATATCTTAGGTTTCTTGGGCCGGGCATCATAACAGGCGCTTCTGACAACGACCCCGCTGGGATATCAACGTACTCCGTGGTCGGCGCCGCCACCGGATATGGCCTCCTCTGGCTAAGCTTGTTTACACTCCCAATGCTCATAGCCGTTCAGGATATGAGCGCAAAGATCGGTCTGGTAACAAGACGGGGCCTCGCCGAGGTAATAAAAGAGAATTACGGCATTACCGTCCTTATAATAAGCGTTATCGCAATACTTATTTCTAACACGGTTACCATCGGAGCAGATCTGGCAGGTATAGCCGCTGCTATTAACCTGCTTATCCCCGGTGTCAAAGTTGCTTTTCTCGTACCTATTGCCGCCATTTTCATCGCTGCCCTCGAAGTGTTTGTTAGCTATAAAACGTTTGAGCGCTACCTTAAGTGGGTTCTACTTATATTAGTGGCCTATATATTTGCGGGGATTTTTGCCCATCCTAACTGGCTCTTGGCACTCTACCATACCCTCGTACCCACTTTACAACTTGATAAGGCACAATTAACAGCGGTTGTTGCCGTCCTGGGAACAACGCTCTCCCCCTACCTATTGTTCTGGCAGGCATCACAGGAAGTTGAGGAGCTCAAGGAGAGGGATGAAGAGGCGGTTGCTGCCAAGGAGCTCCGCAGCCGCATTCTCGAGGTTGATTTTGGCTTCTTCTTCGCTAACCTGATCTTCTTCTTCATCATCCTGACCACTGCAGCTACTCTGAACCAGGAAGGGATTACCAATATCCAGACCGCCGAACAAGCTGCCCAAGCTCTCAGACCAATCGCGGGGGATGCGAGCTACTTACTATTCTCCATCGGCCTTGTCGCCTCCGGACTACTCGCCATCCCAGTCTTGGCGGGCTCCACTGCTTATGTCGTGGCAGAGCTTTTCGGGTGGAGAGAAGGACTGAGGGAAAAGGTGCGCCAGGCGCCAGGCTACTACTTTACGCTTGTTACTTCTATTTTGGCAGGTATCAGCATTAATTTTATCAAGCTCAACCCAATTCAAGCGATATACTACTCGCAGGTGTTGCTCGGCATCATAACACCGATACTTCTCGTGGTTATCATGCTTATTTCAAATGATAGAATAATTATGGGAGACCATGTAAATGGTCTCCCAACAAATATACTCGGCGCACTCGCCATAATCGCTATGGCTGGCGCAGCCACTTTGTTCTTTGTATTGCAATTTTGAAACCTACTGAAGATGCCTTACGTACTGCTCGAAAAGGGCCAGGGCCGACTCGATGCTCTCCTCAGGAGCTTTATTGTCTGAACTTTCCTTTGCTACGCAATCACGTATTACGCTGGCAAGGATAATCTCGCCAACGCGCTGGAAAGCGCCTTTTGCCGCTGCGAATTGTGTCAATACACTTTCGCAATCCTCTCCCATTTCAACCAATCGCTGGAGACCTCTCAGCTGGCCCTCAAGTCTCTTGAGCCGCGTGACAATCCGCTTGGACTCCTCATCGCGATCGTACATTGCAATACCCCCATATCCTTAATTACTTAATGACATTATTTACGTTTTGCTCGATAACCTCTTTTTGGACTTCACCGATTATCTTATTTGCGATCGATCCATCTTTGCCTATAAAGATAAGCGTCGGGATTGAACTAACTTCGTATTGATTGGCAATACTTACATTAGCTTGATCGTCAACATCGTACATATCGAACGGCACCTTACCTGCATACTCATTCTTAACCTGCTCAACTAGCGGTTTTACCTTTTTGCAGGATGGTCACCATTCTGCCGAAAACAACAGTACCCTGGGCCCGGTGACCTGCTCCTGAAGGTTATTCTGGTCATTTATAGCCTGATTATTCGAACTCGGGGGCTGATCGTCCTGGCACCCGATTGCCGCCACCAGAACAAGACCGATTAATGCAGTGATAACGAGAAGTTTCAGTATATTCTTACTGGACAACGCCATCTCCTTCCAATCAATACACCTAAAGACCTGATTGGTGTTAACGCATAGTATAGCACGATATAGGGTGAACTTTAATGGTAAGAATCGTGTGCGGCTTTGCCCTCACCGGCTTACACAGATAAAGCCCTCTCTCGTGAGGGCTAAAATCTTTAATTCTCATGATTCGGCGACTCCTATGTTTAATGTCGCCATTATTTACTCTTCAGCCCGCCATTAGCGGTGCTTCCCTTTGTTCAGGCCACCGGCCCGAATATCTTCTAAAATCCTCAGCCACCGCTTGTGCAGCTACTCCCACCGGAATATCCCCCGGAGTACCCGCCACCGGAGAACCCGCTGCCGGAGCGGTTTGCCGTGTAGCCAAAGAAATCACGATATGCCCGCCTTACGTTAGTGCTACCACAGCTAGGACACACCTCATCGCTGTCACGCAACATCCTCGTTAGGAAGAACTCGTAATCCTTGCCGCAGTCATTACAGGCAAATTGATAAGTTGGCATATTCCCTCCAATCGAACCGGATAAAACCGGTTAATACTTATAATTGTTACTGACATATATTACCATAATATGTCATGTGGTGCTGCTATGACAAGCTAAATTGGCGAACAATCTCCGCTTTCGGTACTGCCCCGATAATCTGGCCTGCAGCCTGACCATTCCTGAACAGCATGATTGTTGGGATGCTCATGACGCCGAATTTGCCTGCCCACTGGCGCTCCTCATCAACGTTAAGCTTTACTATTTTGATTTTACCGTTATA
>DASQQM010000346.1:0-8597 GCA_035643475.1 Anaerolineae bacterium
TAAAAAAGGAAGGTGGCCCAAGACCTACAACTTGGGCCACCACGCCCTCGTTAGAAGGCGGTAATCATCCTTACTGCTATTCCACGAATTGCCACGCCGTAGCAATGTTCTCAGTTCCGTAGCGCGCAATACACCGATTGCATCCCATACGCCACTGTAATCGTTTATCTAACATAAAGACGTAGTATATCTCGTCACATTGCTATCTTTAGCTAGTATAGAGAGCAGTTGTCGACCAAAGTTTAACCAGCTTTGGCTACTCTTTGTCAACATACTTGCCACACCAGGGCATTGGCGAATCACCCAAATCCCTGCCTGGTAGCAGCGCATTCCAGTAGAGCCAGCCGAATGCCTTCTTACCGTACCAATTCATCTTAGTATCCTTAAGAAGCGACATCGGACCCCACTCGTATGGGAATTTGCCATGCTGTGGTTCAACCTTGTAGCTGAAGTCTATCAATACGGAGCTCCCGGCTCCGGTAACGATAAATCAGGTTGCATGGCCATCGTAGAGCGGCATCGCCACCCCGCCGCATATCTCGCTTAAGATGTTGTATAAGACAACCTCTACTTGGTAGTGGACGACTGAGCCAGCCTTGGAGGTTGGGACGTTGGTTGCATCTCCCAACACGTAGACGCGGTCGTGCTTCGTGGCCTTCAGCGTGTTATGATCCGTAGGCACGTATCCCATTCCATCATCCATACCGGAATCGCTGATGGCTTTGTCGCCGACGGTGGTCGGTATCGAGACCAGAAGATCATAATTGATCCTCTCGCTTGCCTGCATGTTTTCAATCCATTTTTCCTTGGCATTTACTTGGCCGAGACCCCAATTGGCTGTTATGTTGATATTTTTCTTCTCGGCGATCGCTGTTAGAACCTTAGTTGCCTTAGGTTTAGTAAAGGCGCCTGGTCCTGGAGTGACAAAATGGATATCAACCTTGTTGCGTATTCCTTTCTTCTTGAAGTACCAATCAGCTAAGAAAGAGAACTCCAGAGGAGCTACCGGGCACTTAATAGGAAGGGCGGCGATGTCTACTACTAACTTACCACCTTTAAACTCTTTCAGTGCTTTGCCTAGCTGGATGGAGCTTTCCAGGTTATAGAACGTGAAAGCATTCTTGCCCATAGCTTCCTCAAGCCCCTCATCCTCAGCAGGGTCCGGGCTGCAGCCGGTGCTGATGACTAGGAAATCATAGGGGAATACCTTGCCGCTCTTGGCTGTGACCTTCTTGTTCTCGGTATCGATGTGTGTGACTGTATCCTGCACAAAGTTGACGCCGGGTTTGAAGAATTTGTTTCTGGGCTTAACAATTTTCTTCGGATTGTCTAGGCCAAATGGCACTAACAGCATGCTCGGCTGGTAAATATGCCGATTATCTCTGTCGATTACGGTGATATTCCACTTATCCTTTGAAAGCTCATGCCTGAGCTTATTGGAGAGCATGGTACCACCATTGCCACCTCCTAGAATGAGTATGTTTTTCGTTGCCATCTCACTTCTCCTTCTAGTGTACTAAAAAGGATTTACGTATTTGTTGCCTTAAGCTGTTGACCGCACCTTAAGAACATATCCCTAGCTTACTGCGATATTGCAGAACCGGTGTTCTTAAGGCTCCTTCCGCGGTAGACCTTTTCCACCTCCGTTCATATCCTGTTTTTGCTTCCAGGCCTTCTATGGGTAAAGTAGCCCAAACCGAAAAAGCCTATTCCCGTACTGGTAGTGAGCATGTCAGGAATTACCAATCTGCCCTTACCAGATACAGACGATCCTTTTCCGCACCTCCTCATCTTCAAATATCAACGCAACTTATTGGTTAAATTACTGCTATAGCAAATGATAGCCGACAAAAATATATCTGCAAGCCTATCAGCTTAATAGATATGTATATGGGGTGAAGTAGCTTATTAAAAGCGATCCGAAATCTATTTTTCGACATAGGTTCTGGATATTAATAACAAACTTAACTACCTGCGTGAAGGCATTCACTTAAATAGTTAGCTAAACAATCTCTAATATTCAAAGGTTATATTGCTACTATTACCGGTCTCTCGATGCTTGCAACGCGCGCTCTTTGCTTGGTGAGCGCCCACTGGTTTATTGAAGACACGCCATCAGCATGGCACTTTAATCATACTAACTCTTGCTGCTCAGCGCTTCCAGTTAGAATCGCAACTGAATCCTCAGAGAGAATGTAACAATTGCTACAACCATGATAACAGTTGCCCTTTTCTCTGTCAAGTGTCCGGATTACCTGTCCAACGCCGGTGCTTATCGGGGCAGACTTTTGGACAAGACGCCAAGTATCTCCGGAATAGGCTGGCTACTTTATCTATATAACCATATGGAAATCCTTTTAATCGAGGCCATGCAGCTGTATACTTTTGATAAAATGCTCAACTTTTGCTTCGTTGGGGCTAGAAGATGAGGTTTTTTACAAGAATATTCGATATATCTCATTGTGCCATTGGCATGATACATGCAATTGGGGTGGGAAAGAGGTTGTTTTTCTCCGCTAATTTTGCTATTAACCTGTAAGGAGGGTTATTGACTAGACGATAAGAAGCATATCTTGCAGGAGCGTAAAAACTTTCATGTCTACGCTTACGTTAGTAAAGGAGGTAAGAGTATATGCAGGTAGATGAGACTCTGGATTGTAGGGGAGATGTTTGTCCAATGCCTATATTGAAGACAAAGAAGGCGATGGATAAGCTTGAAACGGGCAAAGTGCTACTCATGCAAAGCACCGACCCAGGTTCACACAACGATCTGATTTCATGGTGTGAACGTACAGGGAATGAATTGCTTCAGAGGGACGAGGCTGACGGGGTATTTAGTTACTACCTTAAGAAAAAGTAGGCACTACCAGGCGATAATGGTCTGAGTAGACCACCTCATACGCTCGTCAAAGCCTATAGGCTTTACAGCGTAAGGTAAGTTCGGAGTCCAGGTATGGCATAAAATTAGGTGAGCGATACGCATGTTTAGCCGGTCATGATAATAGATCGACAGGTCGATAATTCTCTTTGTTAGTGCATAATGTATGCAGCAGAGTAATGTCTAGAGGCCGGTACATACATGTAGGTGAATTAACATACTACTAATTTTGGATCGCTAACCCAAAAAGCCTTTTCCCGGACCTCGGGCTTCGGGCTTACACTTGAATTGGCTATCAATTAGCTTTGCTCTAGTAGTGGCATAAAAGCAGATAACGATACGTTCGTATTAAAATTAGGTAGAATGGTTTGTCGCTTTGTGTACAAAGCGGTAATCTATGAGTGAGGGCTACAGTAATACCCGGATCGAATATTAAATCGCGTTTTTAGAATAATTAGGACAATTTTAGCGGCAAAAATCCTTATGACCTATGATATTATATAGAAAGATTATGGGGGCAAGGAATCGAAATTTTGTTTGATAGGCTCTTGACAAAGAAAAAGGGAATTGTTATTATCCACGTAACAATTGGTACATGGCAATTAGTGTTTCTTTCCCGGAAATTCTGTAGAGTAATTAGGTGATCGCCGCTGGACACCATCGTTTTGGAAACTGTTATTTACAGTCCTCAGAAATACTCGATACCGATAGCTTCTAAGTTAATATCGGCAACTCAAGCTCAATTTGGGCTTTTGTTAAGTAAATATGTCCGGTTAGATTGCGTTATTACGCATGAGTATGCCTTGATTGGCAGGGAAAGGAGGACTGAATCAGGCAATAGAGCAAGAGGAGGTTAATCTCCAGGAAAGGTGATCTGGCTATCTACGTAGCACAAGATCAGGTAAGAAGGTTTTAAATCTCACTTAACATTGTAGGGAGGTAAGGTATGCCCAGTTTTGTAATGACAGAAAAATGTGACGGGTGCAAAGGACAAGACAAAACCGCTTGCATGTACATTTGCCCCAACGACCTGATGAAGCTCGACAAGGACGGATCTGTAACGGGTACCCCAAGGAAGGCCTACAACCAAGAGCCAGAGCAGTGCTGGGAGTGTTACAACTGCGTAAAGATTTGTCTACAGCAGGCTATCGAGGTAAGCTGCTACAAAGACTTTGCACCGCTCGGTGGTAGTGTTATCCCAATGAGGGGCACCGATTCCATCATGTGGACTGTAAAGTTCAGAAACGGTACCCTAAAGAGGTTCAAATTTCCAATCAGACTGGTACCAGAAGGTTCAGTTGACCCGTATGCAGGGAAGCCAGAGCCGAATTTTGACGACATAAAGAAGCCCGGTCTGTTTACCCAGACAGCCGATCAAGTAGCAGTAAAGTAAGGGGGAGGGACCATGGAGAAAGAAGTAAACAATTTTCAGTTTGTTGAAAAACCTGAAGTTGTAGAGATTGATACCGATATCTTAATTATCGGTGGCGGTATGGCTGGTACCGGTACTGCATTTGAAGCATGCCGTTGGGCAAACCCAAAAGGCCTAAAAGTTGTAATGCTCGACAAAGCTGCAATTGACAGAAGCGGCTCTGTTGCTATGGGTCTTTCAGCCATCAACACATACGTCGGCGAGAACGATGTTCAGGACTACGTACGATATGTAAGATCTGACCTGATGGGTATCGTCAGGGAAGACCTGATATGGGACCTTGGCAGAATGGTTGACGACTCCGTACACCTCTTTGAGGAGTGGGGTCTTCCGATCTGGAAGAAAGGCGACGACGGCTTTTCACTCGATGGATTCCAGGCACGTGATGCCGGCAAGGCATTGTTGAAGGATGGCGGTACGCCGGTTCGTTCCGGTAAGTGGCAGATCATGATCAACGGTGAGTCCTACAAGGCAATCGTTGCTGAGGCCGCTAAGAAAGCGCTTGAGACCAATAGGGTTGCAACCGGCATGGATCAAAACCTCTTCGAGAGAGTTTTCGTCACAAGGCTTCTTCTCGACGCTAACGAGCCAAACAGGGTTGCAGGCGCAATCGGCTTTAGCGTAAGGGAGAACAAAGTATATATTGTTAGAGCAAACGCCATCCTTGGTGGAACTGGTGGAGCTGTTAACGTATTTAGGCCGAGGTCAGTTGGTGAAGGTATCGGCCGTACATGGTTCGGCGTATGGAACGCGGGTTCCGGTTACGCAATGGGTGCACAGGCTGGTGCCGAGATGACCCTCATGGAGAACCGTTTCGTCCCGATGAGGTTTAAAGATGGTTACGGCCCGGTCGGCGCATGGTTCCTCTTCTTCAAAGCCAAAGCAACCAACGCTCTTGGTGAGGATTACTGTGTAACGCATGCAGATGAAATCAAAGAGATGTATGCTCCTTATCATGAGCCAATGACTACTGCTCTTAGGAACCACGCTGCAATGCTTGATATGAAGGCCGGTAAAGGCCCGATCCTTATGCATACACACGAGGCAATGCAAGAGCTAGCCAAAACCATGGAGCCAAAGAGGATCAAACACCTTGAGGCAGAGGCATGGGAAGACTTCCTCGATATGAGTATTTCACAGGCTGGCCTCTGGGCTGCAGATAATGTTGAGCCAGATAAGACCCCATCAGAGCTCATGCCATCCGAGCCATATCTCCTTGGTTCACACGCTGGCTGTGCGGGCTTCTGGGTAAGTGGTCCTGGCGATATCCCGGGTACTCCTGCTGAGTGGTCATGGGGTTACAACAGGATGTCAACTGTTAACGGACTCTTCTTCGCTGGCGATACCGTTGGCGCATCCGGCCATAAGTTCTCCTCAGGCTCACACGCTGAGGGTCGTGCTGCTGGAAAATCAATGGTAGCATGGTGTATCGATCATGCGGATTATAAACCGGCTGCTAAAGAGAGCGTAGACGAACTCGTGGCAGAGATGTACCTGCCGATGGAAATGTACGGCAAGTACAGTGGATACACAACAGCCCCAAGCGACGTCGACATTAACCCACACTACATTACCCCGAGAATGTTACAGTTCCGGTTGATGAAGATTATGGACGAGTATGTCGGCGGCGTTGCAACATGGTATACAACCAGCAAGTCCATGCTTGAGACTGGTCTTAGGAAGCTAGAGATGCTAAAAGAGGATGCAGGAAGAATGGCTGCCAAAGACCTCCACGAGCTACTCCGTTGCTGGGAGAACTACCACAGGATATGGGCTGGCGAAGCTCATGCCCGCCATATCCTCTTCCGTGAGGAGACAAGGTATCCTGGATACTACTACAGGGGCGATTTCCCGAAGATCAACGATGCCGATTGGAAGTGCTTCAACAACTCGAAGTACGATCCGAATACCGGCGAGTGGGTCAACTTCAAGAAAGATTATGTCCAGCTAGTAGACTAGTAAAAACAATTCTCCAGGCGCCAACAAGGCGCCTGGAGAAACTTTATTTATGTAATGATTGTTACAACCAGTATTGCGTGTGAAATCATACTATCGCTTTAAACAGGACTTATATTCTAAAATCGCATATTTTATATTGACTTAAATTGTTATATAATGTGCTTGGCTCAGGGTTTAGCTCCACTAAGGAGTAAGGATCGTAGCAGACAGAGGAAGTAATAGATCTGCTTCAGGGTTGGCAACGCGAATCCAAGGAGCGGGCGGTTGCGTTTAATAAAGAGCGTACACGTGATTAAAGACTCGCTCGAAACCCCAAGGTATCCTCTAGGCTCTATGCTCCAACTGGGGCGGGCAAAAATTATTTATGTATTGTTTGATGAGTAGTTGCTGATCGTTGTGATACTTGCCTTGAGAATAATCACAACCGGGAGGAACAGGATGTCAGAAGAAAAGAGTTTAGGAAGCATTCTAGTAGTTGGAGGGGGAATCAGTGGCCTAACAACTGCGGTTGAGGCTGCCGAGGTAGGCTACGATGTCTATCTAGTCGAAAAAAATTCGTATCTAGGTGGAAGGGTGGCTCAGCTAAACAAGTATTTCCCGAAACTCTGTCCACCATCATGCGGCCTTGAGATAAACTTCCAGAGAGTACGGAAGAATCCCAAGGTAAAATATCTAACATTGGCTGAGGTAGAGAATATCACAGGTCAGCCCGGAGATTATGATGTCACCGTAAAGATACATCCTCGCCGCGTAAACGAAAATTGCACAGCATGCAATGCTTGTGTCGAAGCGTGCCCGGTTGAAAGACCAAACGATTTTAACTTTGGCATGGACACAACGAAAGCCATCTACCTACCACACGAGATGGCTTTCCCGATGAGATATGTAATCGATGGCAAAGCATGTAAGGGAGCCGAATGCGGCAAGTGTGTAGAGGCATGCAAGTATGATGCCATTGACTTAGATATGCAACCGGAGACTGTAACCTTCAAGGTAGGTTCGGTTGTCTACGCTACCGGATGGAACCCGTACGATGCCACGAAGATAGATAATTTAGGGTTCGGTAGGGTACAAAATGTAATAACTAATATGATGATGGAGAGGTACGCTGCTAAGAATGGACCGACGGCGGGGCAGATTATGCGCCCATCAGATGGTAAGGCGCCAGAAAGCATCGCATTCATTCAGTGTGCTGGCTCAAGGGACGAGAACCATCTGTCGTATTGTTCATATATATGCTGCATGGCCTCGCTAAAGCAGGCGACTTATCTAATAGAACAAAATCCCGAGGCCAAGATATATATATTCTACATTGACCTTCGTGCTCCTGGCAGGTACGAGAAGTTCCTGCAGACGGTAGAGGCCAATGAAAATGTTGTTTTCATAAAAGGGAAAGTTGCCAGTATCACTGATGACCCGGAGACCGGAGATGTAATAGTTGAGGCAGAGGATATACTAGGCGGCGGCAAAGTTAAGCAGAAGGTGGATATGGCTGTCCTTGCGACCGGAATGCAACCATCGACTGCAGGGGGCAAGGCGCCGACCGGTGCGAGTCTTGACGAGAATGGGTTAATTATAGAAGACCCACAAACATCGGGGATTTACGCTGCGGGTTGTGCCAAGAGGCCGGTGGATGTTACCTCAAGCGTTAAGGATGCTACCGGATCAGCACTGAAGGCTATTCAAACTATGGTGAGGAGGTAGCGCTGTGGAGAAGAAAGTAGGTATATACATCTGCACAGGCTGCGGTATAGGGGAATCACTCGATATCGAAAAGCTATCTACTATAGCTCAAAATTCGCTGGGCGCTGCGGTTGTAAGGACGCATCATTTTTTGTGCGGTGCAGAAGGCGCAAAGCTTATTGAGCAGGACATTGCGAACGAAGGGATAAACACAGAGGTTATAGCGGGGTGTTCGACTCGCGTAAACTTCGATGTATTTAACTTCCCGAACACTGTCATTGAGAGGGTTAATCTAAGGGAGCATGTTATTTGGTCTCATACCCCAAACGATGAGGATACGCAGATGCTCGCAGAGGATTACCTCAGGATGGGTGCAGCCAAGGCAAAGAGGGCGGAAATTCCAGAGCCGCACATAGAAGAAGATATATCCAGAACCATACTCGTAATAGGTGGCGGCATTACGGGCATGACTGCTGCGTTGGAAGCTGCGAAAGCTGGATACGAATCGATAATAATTGAACGAGAAGCTCAGCTAGGTGGCTTTATGGGTAAGATGCATAAAAAGCTTCCAACGAGTTATCCGTACGCCAAAGTTGAGGATACGGGCATTGATTCCAAGGTTGGCGAGGTGCAAAGTGAACCGAG
>DASQQM010000347.1:0-20552 GCA_035643475.1 Anaerolineae bacterium
CTTCATGCGTTTCTCCTCATGTAATGCCTCTTAACTTCCATAAAGTTGTAGTTAGTAAAGCAGCTAAACTAGTCTATATTTGGCTTGGGACCAATCGCGCCTATGTTAGTATGCTATAATCGCTCGGTGATTATAATTAAAGCAAATTTGAACCCCAAGCGATACCCCTATTATAAAGTATCGTAGCGGTACCTATAAACTCAGGCAATCTGACCATGTAAAATCGTATTGCCCATTTTCTTTTCACTCCTTGGTTTTCCCCAGTAACCCATGCCTCCTACCGCTAATTTCCTTTTATTCTAGGGGTGCTTTAGCTCGAGAGTCAACAGCTTTAAGTAGGGCAAAGGAATTAGGTATCATAAGTGGGTATCCTGATAACGCGTTTAGGCCAACGAATCCCGCTACCAGGGCAGAGGCATCTAAGATGGTAGAGGCACTGGTGAAGTAGTAAAGGCTTCTACCACACCCTATACTTTCCCTCGGCAAGCTCGGTAGTAAATGAGGTGATATTGGCAAGCTCAAGATCGATCACCTCTCTTACTTTAGGGGTGACTTTATCTATTGAGATCCCTGGTTCTAGTATGAGCTGGGCCGAGGCTATCTTGGGCTCGTCGATCGGCTGTCCTATCTCACTGCATAGCCAGATGTATGCTTCCTGGATGCCCTCAACAGAGTTGTAGACCTCATTTGCAATGCGGTGGGTAAGGATTGTGTATATCTTGCCAACATGGCTTACGGGGTTCTTCCCAGCTGCCGCCTCTGCTCCCATAGGCCGATTTAGGGCTATCACGCCGTTTACGCGGTTTCCGCGCCCCACCTCGCCCGAGTCAGCATCTTCAGCCGATGTTCCAGTAACGCTTAGGTAAATACCATTAATCCCCCTATCTGGATCATCAAGGGCATTTAGGTCGATATAGATGTTACCAAGACTCTCCTGTTTCTTATCGTTAGCAAACTCCACCAGGTCATCCAGTATCTCTTGCTTTAGATTAAAGTAGGCCTCTGGGCTATCGATAAAGCGGTCGATAAGCGGCATGGCAATAATGAGATAGAGGTCTCTTCCAGCACGGTACCCCATAACCTTAACGTCCTCCCCACTTGCCGGAAACCGCTCCTTAAACCCAGATGAGTTCAGGTAATGCTCTATCGCAATGACCATTTTTTCCGCCGGTGTTAACGGGGCGTAACCAACAGCAGCCGACGTATCGTTTGATCCGAGAACGCGGCTTTCACGTGCAAATATATCGGTGAGTTCTGGTGAGCCGGGCTTTAACTCAACGTTATACTCAAAATCACTATCAGGGTCGATAAAGCGAAGGTTATCTCGCATCCACTTCTTGGCCGTTTCTACGGCAATCTTTTCAACTGGGATACGCTCGCCTTCAGATTCAAAAGTAGCCCTATCTCCGATAACCAGGCGCATTGGCCCGGTGATAAGACCGCCACCAAATTTATGCTCTACTTCACCTGCTATAAGCAGGCCTTTATCGATATTATGGTGGAGGACCTTTCCAAACCTGCTTAAATACTCCCTGCTGAGGGCGATGGATATCTCTTCCATCACCGCATCGCAGATTGAATCGGGGTGCCCGACACCCTTTCGCTCAACAATTTCAACCATGTGTTCGAAAACTGGGCTTCCAGTGAGTCTCTCGATGAGGATATTTCTATCCTTTTTCATATAACCTCCTGCAACAGGTCAACTAACCAGGCCAAAAAATATAGATGGAGTATCTCTACTCCATCTATAACTACCCAAAAGTTGATGTGAGATTAACCTACACCAGTCATCGGCTCCTGGCTACCGCTCGTATAGCGGAAGAATATCCCACTGGCCATAATTAAAGTATGCCCTTCCGAGCGCCTCTCGTATTGACCCCTTGTTGGGGAATATGGCCTTCACCTTCTCCAAAACCAGCGCGGCCTGTGCGGGATGTTTCTCCTCAAGCAAGCTCTTTCCCTGTTGAAATAGTTCGTATGCGTTTTTGTCCAAGCTATACCCTTTCTTAGGTCTTACTCATCCTCAGAGCTCTGCCCCTGTTTTTGCGAATTGTAATAATCAATCCAATTTGCATTTATCCAATCCTTCGCGGCATAGTGGGTCTCCCCAAGGCCCCTCCGTATCATTTCACGGGCGACTATGCCGCCGCGGTGTGGATACTTGTAGAGCTGGGGTCGGCTCGAGCCGAATCCATGAACGTAATGAGTCAGCTCGTGCGCAACAACCGCTTCGCAAACGAACTCGGGAATATCAGGTGCTTTTAAGAATCCATTAATCTTTATCTCGCTAAATGTACTATTTACTAGACGGATCGATCCTAATCTATTTCTGCATTTCTTGCTAAAGTGAATAATTACTTTATCAGTCTTTGGAACATCAGAAAAAAACTCCGACCATACCTTGTCAAGCTTACCTCTCAGCCACTGGTCATCTCGCATTGCCATCCCTCGCTCGTTTTGTTCAACAGAAGGAGCATATTGTAACTCGCCGGCTATGTACACGGTTAAACACCACCAGATTTTAATCCACAAGCAATCCCAATCGTATTTGATCCAATAAGCATAAAATATACAAAATCATTGCAAAGAAGGCACAAGGTAGATACTCAAGCCCTTCCGACGGTTCAAACTAAGTACACGAACTTAAACATGGTTAGCGCAAGGTAAAGCCGAACTCCAAGCGATAAAACAAATACCTGTTAGCACTAAAGACCCTACCACCCCCTTAAGAGACAAGCTGTTCCTTGAATTGGATACAGCGTCAATCAGTACGTCATTTTCCTAATAATGTATAGAATGAACAACAAGACGGTTAAATTTCAACGACAAGCGCTCCCTTTAAATCGTTACATTTTATCCGGTGATTGAGGCCGCCAAAGAGAATTACCGCCTCTACCCCTGAAAATAAGAAGAAAGATCCAACAAATTTGCACCAGCCCACCCTCCACACCGGTGAAAATTTTATTAACTGATCGATAAGAGTGTGATTAATTGCTACAACAGGCCTTTCGCTAAGTATTAAACCCATTGCACCATGGCGAGCATCTACCATGCAATCGCAGGTTATACTAGGCGACTCTTCAAATTTTCGCTCCCCGGAGGCTAGATTGCCAGGTGGTAAGCCAAACTGTAGGAGCTTGGCTATCATTGCGCTGAAAAGGTCTTTTATTGGGAGCTTTGGTAGATTAGCTCTGTCTATAATGAGCCCTTGAAGAATAAGCGTTATTGGGGCAATGCAATACCTTATGAGCGGGGGAACTATATATAAGCCAAAATTCGTAAAGGAAGCACTGCCCGTAATTGCGTTCTCCTTGCATATAGATGCTTGCTTATATATTTTTTACTATACCAAAAGATAGTTTATTAAAAAAAGACTTGAATGGAAGTTTTGACCGGAGTTCAACCGGGAACATTAGTCTACGAATAATTTATACCTGTTGCTCGCTCCTCTGGAGACGTCGCTACCAGGTGGATGCTTGCATCGTAAGCTGAGGGTGGGTCTTCTAAGTAGTCTGTGGTTAATATGTCGATAAACGTGTTTGGTTTCGGTTAGGAGGTAGCGGTGTCGGTATCTCGAGTTAAGTTGGGTGCAATACTTGTGGGCTGGATTACCAGTTTATTTACGCTGTTTGTTATTATCGTTGGTGCCATTGGAATTGCATTATCTCTTAATGTAGATTTAACTGCGCCTCTTAGTGGAAGCAACCAATCTATCAGCCTTTCTCTTAGCTTTGCAATCTTCATTGCAGTATTTATCACCTTCTTCACTGGCGGATATGTGGCGGGTCGCATGGCCGCCCTTGCGGGCGCCATTAACGGGGTGATGGTTGTTATCACCAGCTCACTTGCCCTATTTTTTGGCGGCACATTTGCGGTGATTATCGGCAACAGCCTGGGCATCGGTGTGGTCGACCTAATTAAGGAAACAGCCGGCTCCCTTGCAACCATGCTAGTTTTTGTGACTTTCTTTGCCATTGTTGGTGGAATCCTCGGAGGAAGGCTTGGTGAAGGTTACTTTATGCGCCTTGATGTTGCCTTGGCAAGACAAGAGCAGGCAAGAAGAGCTAAGCAAGGTGAAACCACGCGGGGAACCACTTCTCCCCAGTCAAAGAACGAAGTGCTCGATAAAGGACTCGAGCATGCTAGCTAGCCAGTGCCGAGGTACCAACGTGCCAAGGTGTTGCAGTCATGTAAAAGCCATCAGCCGTCAGCTCTCAGCCATCAGCATGTGGGTATGAGGGTATTCACCCCCACCCTAACCCTCCCCATCGAGGGAGGGGAATTAGGTATCTTCATTGGCTAGTGGCTCATTACCCATATCTCTTGCTTTCACTTGGCTAACCCCTCATCTTCTACCCACACCCTGCAGCACTAATAGAGAGCGCCCGATGAATCGGGCAACTACGTGCTATATGGCACTGGGTAACTTTCTTCCACCTCTTACCCTCACTGACATTGGCACCTTGGCACTTTAAGACAGTACCCGCGTCTCTTACCCGCATCAACTGGTAACTGCAGCACTGCAGCACTGGGTAACTACTCCCTCATCTCTTACCCACGATCCAATTCACCCATTCACCGATCTTCTATTCCACCATTTCACTGGCCTGATGCTTGCATAAAGCGGGTTAGTTCCTTAGTATATTTAAGGTAACGACAAGGCAACACAGATAGTTGAGTAAGCCACCATTGCAGTGACTGGATTGGAGAATGAAGATTGGCAGAAATCAGAACTTTCAAAGGAGTACTCTATAATAAGGAAATCGTCGAAGACCTTGCGACCGTAGTGGCACCCCCCTATGATGTGATAAGCGATGAAGAACAGAGGCAATTGCTAAAAGAAAGCAAGTATAACGTGGTCCGGCTTATCCTTCCTCAAGGCTCACCTAACGATACCTTAATGAGTAATAAGTATGTGAGAGCACGCAATACCTTCATCGAATGGCTTGAAAAGGGCATACTCTTAAGAGATACCGAACCGGCGATCTACATTTATGAGCAAGAATACAGCATTAAAGGTGTCCGCAAAAAGAGAACCGGATTCATCGCGCTCGCAAAGATTGAGGATTTTTCGACGGGTAAAATTAAGGCGCACGAAAAAACCCTTAAGGGACCTAAAGCAGACCGGTTACGCCTCCTGAAGGCCTGCGGCGCCAACTTCAGCCAGATCTTTAGCCTTTTCTCCGATCCAGAACAGCAAGTAGATGCCATTCTTTATAAGCACACGAAGGATACCCCGCGAATCGATATAACGGTAAACGGGGTCGCTCACCGTCTCTGGGCACTGCATGATCACGAAGCGGTCACTGAGATCGCTGAACTCATGCGCGATAGACCGCTCTATATCGCCGATGGTCATCACAGGTATGAGACAGCCCTTAACTATAGGGATGAGATGAGGCAAATCACGGGCGACTACTCTGGCGAAGCACCGTTTGATTACACCATGATGATGTTCGTAAACATGGATAGCGAGGGTCTAACAATTTTACCTACCCACAGGGCATTGAAGAACCTGCCTAAGATTAATCACGACAAGTTTCGGGAGAACCTGGAACAGGTCTTCGAGGTGGAGAAACTCCCTTCGCTCGATAAGATTATGTCTGGCCTTGCCCAAAACGCTGATTTACATAGCCTAGGTATCTACCTAGGAAATACTACTTTTTACCTGCTCAGAGTAAAAGACGAAAACAGTATTGAGGAGCTTCTCAACAGCGATAATTCCAGGGCGTGGAAGCTCCTCGACGTAACCATCCTCCACCATGTGATTATCAACCGCATACTGGGCTTTGGTGGAACCAACGTTGAAAACAGTATAAAGTTCACGATTGATGAACAAGAGGCCGTGCGCCTAATAATGGAGGGTACATACCAGATGGCCTTCTTCTTAAACCCAACCAAGGTTGGCGCCATAAGCGAGATTGCCAGCGCTGGTGAGGTCATGCCGCAGAAATCCACATATTTTTACCCAAAGCTCCTCTCGGGTTTGGTCTTTAACAAGCTCGAATGGTAATTGTGACGAAAAATGAACAGGCCCCGGATTCTTATCACCCAAGGCCTGTTCGCTTATAATACCTCACTATTCAACTGCAAATAATTTGTCTAACCTTCTTGTTATATCATAATAAGAGATATATCCTGCGCTCACAGCTTCACCATTGATAAACGTTAATGGAACCGGCAAATTGTGAACCTCGATCAACCTCTTAACATCGGGATGTAACTCCGGATCATTAACATCATAATAGTTGATAACCACAGCATCGCCATAACTGGATTTCAGCGGCTCAATAACCATCCAATTTATCTCAGCCTGAGATAAGCCATGTGAGCCTCAACCGAACCCACAGGAACTCCCGTCATTGAATATATCTATCCTAATAGGCTTCGTCGCTGTCTCCATGCCGCCCCCTAGCTTCCCAGCGCTTCTTTCACTAAGCGTATCTTCTGCTCAATGCTGGCAATCTCGCGGTCAAACGATTCACGATAGGAGTCCATAGTAACAGCGTTGATGTGAACACCAGTCTGACCAATTATTAATCTTTTCTCGATCTGTATGTCCTCGAGATTCTCGTTAAGGATTTCTAGCTCTTCGTTAAGCTCGTCTTTTGTCATCGTTACTACTTTTTCAGCATACTCTCTCAATCGTTCAGCATGCATATCCTCAACATTATTGTCTACAGATTGTTCATTCATGCTCATGATTGACCTCCTATCGCATACTTATTGCGCCCATCGGGCACCTACTCGTACAGACACCGCAACCAACACATAGGTCCTCGTCGACAGAGTACGTGGGGCGCGGTCCGAAAAATGCAAATATGTGGTCCGTTTGCGTTTCACTTACTATCGCCTTTGTTGGGCAAACCCTGCTTGCTGGGCATCCCAGTGACCGATCGCACCTGTTCTGATCAATCTCTGCCTTTCGTGTTGACTTCTTCGCCATATCAAACCTCCAGGAATGAGAATATTCAATTATATACCCCCTATGGTATACTTATAACAATATGTTGTCAAGCTTTCCCCTACCATTTGCTGGATTATTGATCTATTATAGTATGCTATCGGTTGATACCCCTTGCGGGTTCCCCATATATGCACCATAGATTTCAGCGATTTTGCACCACCTCATTGTAAATCAAGTAGTAAACAAATTCGATATTCGGACTTGAATTCCTTATTATAAATGGATAAATAGGTTGATATCTACGACATAATTTGCTAAAAATAATATGCGAACGCCAATGTACGTCTGCAACGGGAAGTTTGTGAACCATGAACAAGTTACTTGCCCAAACAATCGATAGGCTTGCTATTGATATCCTCTCGCCAAGGTTTAACGCATCTGAGGCATTCACGGGAAGGAACCGCCTCTTGCTCGAGAGCCCACCGATCCCGCCAAAAAGGATCATTAAAACCCCTAAATTATTCCTAAAGCGGGTGAAAGTAAAGGGCTCGATCGACATATACGATTATGCTTTCCCAAGTAGGGTCGAAACGCCTCATGTGAAAAATAATACTGTCTATGGGCGGTATTATAAGCTGAACAACGGAGCGCCGAAATCAACCGTAATTCTACTGCACGGCATATTTGAGAGCAGGCACTGGTACCAGGAAAAGCACGCCCTTAATATAGTCAAGAGCGGGCACAACTGCCTCATAATGACGCTCCCCTACCACGTAGAGCGAGCTGCAAAAGGTCAAAGCGGAAGCCAGTTCATATCTACCGATTTAAAAAGCATCTTTGAGGCTCTTCAACAGGGAATGAAGGATGTTATGGCCCTTATAAACTGGCTAGTTGCAAACGGAGAGAAAAAAATTGGTCTCATGGGCGTAAGCCTAGGAGGTTTAGTAGCTGGCCTTGTTGCCTCGGCGTCAAGGAGGATTAATTACCTGGTATTACTGGCACCTTCGACTACCCCCCTGCAAATAACGGGCTACGTCAGAGCCGGTAGGGTAATGGATAATAGGGTAAAATCGACCGGGTTATCCAAAGATCAGCTCTTCGAGCTCTTCGATCCATGGAGGCTTTTGTATCATAAGCCGCATGTTGTACCATCCGACCGCACTTTTATAATTAATGCGGTTCATGAGAACGCTTTACCTGATGATTCAGTAGAGAACGTTTGGGGTGCGTGGGGTAAGCCGAGAATTTCCAGATACGAGCACGGGAATTTAAGCATCCTGACAACGCGCCGCGTGTTCAGGGATATAAGCACATTTTTAGGTGAAGCATTCACGCCGAGAAAAAGCGCAGGTTTATCGAAGTAAGAGTTAGTGGTTCATAGTTAGTAGTTCATAGAGTAGTGCCTATGTCCCTTACCCACCTTAACTGGTAACTGCAGCACCGCAACACTGGGTAACTATTCCCACATCTCTTGCCCACATTCCCTGGTCCCCGGACCCCCTATTCACCGATCAGCTACGCCTTCTCAAGATGTACTGTCGTCTGATAGTAGCAGGCGTTTTGGCCCTCATCGCTCATTATTGCGTGTGTCAATTGATTTACCGATTTACCGAACATTCCCCAGCTTCCCTGCTCGATATAGACGATACCCTCTTTTAACCCCTCATCGTGTTTGATAATTACATCAACGCTCCCTTTAGGGGATACTACCCTGGCAGCACTGCCATCCTCAACCTCATAGGCACGGGCCGTCGCTGGGTTAACCCTCGCATCCACCGGTGAGCCGTGATCTTCTGGAAGCACCTGGGAATGAATCCACCGGCTTGAATGCGGTGTAAGCAGGAAAAGCGGGTACTCTTTTGAACCCAAGCTCGGGTTTGAAAAATCCGTAACGAACCTGAATTTACCGGATTTGGTCTTAAAAGCGCCCTGTTCAAAAGCGACCAACGGTGCACTCGGGATACGCATATGCCCCTCTTTTAATGCCTCAAGCGTGATTCCCATATCGTTAAGAGGCGCGATTATCTTCCTTAACCAATCATTCGCTGTTCCGGCCATCTCGTGGCCAATCCCGAGCCGACTCGCAATTCCTTGATAGATGTCAAAATCAGATTTTGCTTCTCCTACCGGCTCTATGGCAGGATTAACCGGACTGATAAAGCTATGCCAGTAGCTCGCCACAACATCGGTCTCCTCTAAAAAGGTGGTTACCGGAAGCACAATATCGGCACTCATTGCCGTATCGGTTAAGAACTGCTCAAAGACAACGACCATATCGATCTGCCTAAATGCCTCTGTGGCCGCCCCCACATCTGGTAATTGATTCAGCGGATTTCCCCCATTTATAAAGGCCAGTTTTACCGGTGAGCCATCTAACTCACGCAAGCCCCGCCCCATCAGAGGCTTTGGAATCGTCCTCCTGCTGTCCGCAAGTTCTTTACTCTTTATCGATTGATCAAAATACTCCTGCTCATCCCTGCCATGGCTTACTCCACCCCCAGGCACACCTATATTCCCCGTTATGGCGCCAAGGGCATCTATTAAGCGGAAGGTCTCTGCGCCCCACTGGTAACGCTGCAAGCCCCACCCACAGATGATCGCGGCGGGCTTTCTCTCCATATAAGCTCCCGCGAGATGCTCGATCATCTCCACCGGAACCCCGGATGCTTCGCTGAGAAATGCCAAATCATATCTTTTTACCATCGCCCGGTAGGCATCGAAGTTTTCGCAACGGTTTAGGACAAAATCGGTAGCCATATTGTCTGAATCCAATATTATTTTGGCCATCCCGAGGACGAGATATCCATCCATGCCGGGATGAGGACGCACATGCACATCACAGAATTTAGCGGTGCGCGTGTTTGCGGGATCTATGAGGACGATTTGAGCTCCACCTGCCCGGGCCTCCTTAAGAATCGGGATCAAGTGCGTGTTTGTCACAGATGGATTCCTTCCCCAAAGTACTATTAGCTTGGATTTTAAGAGGTCTTTTGGATCGTGGCTCGTGCGATACCCGAAATCCATGGTCTGGCCGGCGATTCCAGCACCGCCACAGAGGCTCCCGACCGCCTCGGTTACTCCACCTAGCAGGTTAAAAAACCTCTTGTTGAACATTTTCAGGGCAGCTAGTGAACCGCCGCTTTGATAGTGGAGTATGGCTTGGCTCCCATATACATCGATTGTCTTCTCGATTGAGGCTGCGATCAAATCAAAGGCCTCATCCCAGCTCATCTCCTGCCAGCGACCACCAACCTTGCGAAGCGGCCGTACCACCCTATCCGGACTATAGACCCGCCGTATATAATCAGCGGCCCTTCTACACAAAAAACCGCGCGTAATCTCGTGCTCACGTACCCCTGTCAAGCCCACCAACCGCCCCCCAGATACATGCGCATGTATCCCACATGCATCAGGGCAATCCCGGGTACAGGTCGTCAGTATAACTTTCCGCTCAGACATCCAAACTCCTTTACGGTTTAATATAGGCAAGCTTCATCTACATACCAGAATTTTACACTGTCATTTTAAGCCATAATAAGAGCCAGAACTACTACTTCATCATGCATGCTTTGGCTGATAAGAAGCCATCAGCTCTCAGCTATCAGCTCTCAGCATGTGTGGGTGTGAGACGAGGGCACTCACCCTCCCCTAGCCGTCGGCCCATTACAGGCCTCCCTGGTCGAGGAAACTCACGTTTCCCCGCCAGTACCACCCCTTTATTTGGATGATCATGGGGGAATCCTTCCCCCATGAATAAGTCCCCCTTACGGGCTCACGCCCTCCCTCCCATCAAGGGAGGGGAACTAGAAAGTACTAGACATTCCCTAAATAGACGAAGTCTAGCTTCTCCTTTGCAATCTTTTCGGCGAGGCGAAGTGTCTCAAGCGGTGTTGGCTCGGTCGCCATCCTGTAAGATGGGAAATAACGGGTAAAATGTACGGGCGTATCCTTACCCAGGGCACTTGCAATCCAATCCACCAGCCTTTCAAAATCCTCTCGCGAGTCATTGAGGCCGGGAATCACGAGGTTCGTTATCTCTATATGGCAGTATTCCTTCGATATCTCAGCCGTTTTTACCGCCGGCCGTAGGTGTCCACCGAGCTCATGATAGAATGATTCCTTAAATCCCTTGATGTCAATATTCATCGCATCGATAAGTGGCAGGAGTTCCCGCAACGGCGCCTCCATCACATAACCGTTGGTCACCAAGACGTTATACATACCGGCTTCCTTCACCAAAACAGCAACATCTTTAACATACTCATACCAGGTGAAAGGCTCATTGTACGTGTAGGCGATGCCGATGCACTTGTTGGGTATATACTTCCTGGCAAGATCAACCGCTTGTTTGGGCATCATCCGTGCGGTGAACTGCCTCGTGACGTCCTCTACCTCAACCTCTGGGAAACTATCCCTAGGTTGAGCTATATTCCAATTCTGGCACCAGGGACAGCGCAGGTTACACCCCAACCCACCGATCGAAAAGATAGTAGAACCCGGGTGAAAATGATAGAGTGGCTTTTTTTCTACCGGGTCCAAATACGATGAGCTCACACGCTCGTACTCGATGGCGTAGAGAACACCATCTACGTTCTTTCGAATGAAGCAGTAGCCGGTATCGCCGGGCTCGATCAGGCATAACTGAGGACAGAGCCTACATTTTACCCTGCTATCTTCCCGCTTCTCATAAAACATGGCTTCTTTCATGGGCTACCTTTAATATAGCATTTCAAAACCGCAATTGCAGGTATTGGGGAGTATTTACCCACACATAAACGCGGTATTTCTGAAATTACAAGAGAAAGCTGGGTAAAGATAATACAGATAAGTATCCCGCGCTCGATCTGAGACAACCCCGCAGTTTGCCGTCGGGCAGAGCGGGAATATAGATGCGAGTCGGTGAGAAAAGGAGGAGTTATGAAAGTAACCGGTGGAGCAGCTGGAGAGACACCTGAAGGACCGCTCGAGAAAGGAATGGAAGCCGTCGCAGAGAAGACGGGGGAGGAGAAACGAGGTCTATCTAAGGGCTTATATGCTGTAGCTGACAAGGTAGATCAAACTGGAGCCAGCGTTATAAATACGACCAGCAACTGGGAGCGAACTGCCTTTTCCGGCATTAGCAACTCCTTAAGGGCCGGTTCTGATTATATCCAAAAAATTAAAATTGATGAGCAATTAGATAGGGCCGCCTCAAGTATTCGCAAAAATCCAACCCAAGCCCTCCTCATCGCGCTAGGAGTCGGTCTGCTACTTGGCTTTATAGTTAGGAGGCGTTAACATATGGCACGAGCTGTACCAGTACCGCCTGAGGGTGAAAAGCCGGTTGAGGAAAAATCCTTATCAGAGCTTATCCGGCAGGTAGTGCAAGAGAGTAGCGAGCTTATTCGCGGGGAGTTCCAACTCCTCAGAGAAGAGCTCAACGTCACGCTACGGCAGTTGTTTACCGCAACAGCGCTAATTATTGTAGGAGCAGTTATGCTTTTACTCGGAGCAGCATACCTGGGCGCAACCCTGATACTATTGTTATCGCTAGCAGTAACACCGTGGGTCTCAGCGCTAATAGTGACCCTCGCTTTCCTCGTAGTTGGAGGCATTGTTGCTTACGTAGGGGTCCGCTACTTTAACAGGATGAAGGTAGCTCCAAGGACAGTTGAGACATTAAAGGAGGATGCTGAATGGCTCAGACACCCGACGAGACCAGAAGAGAGATAGAAGAGACGCGCCTGAGGATAGCGGAAGCTGTAGAGGAATTGGAAGAACGCATAGAAGAAACGACAAATTGGCGAAAGGTCGTCAATAGGTACCCGTATGAAAGCGTTGCGGTGGCTCTCGGTGTTGGGTTTATCCTCGGCGCAGGACTCTTATTCAGATTACCGAGAACGTTGCGGACTACTGGAAGAGCCGCATCGGCCGGAGCCGGAGCGCTTAGATTCTTAAGGCCAATAATAACTCCGGTAATTACATCAGCGGTAACCAGTTATGTACGTAGACGCACCCGGTAAAACTCCGTAGTGCTGTATATACCGTAGGCCAGCTGAGCGCAGTAGCCTCAGCTGGCCGCTACCATCTTTGCCTTGCCCTCGAGGATATTTATGATCGTCTGGATGAAGGCCGGAAGATCTGTCACGCTCCTCGATGTGACGATATTCCCATCAATTACAATCTCCCTATCCACAACGACCGCACCAGCATTTTTAAGGTCGATCGTAATCGATGGCCAGGATGTTAGCGTCTTGCCCCGGACAACTTCCGCGGATATTAAAAGCGATGGTGCGTGACAAATGGCAGCCACAAGCTTACCTTGCTGGTAGATACCATGCACAAAACTTATCGCCTTTTGGCTTAGGCGGAGCTTATCTGGAGAGTACCCTCCAGGGATAACGACGGCATCAAAATCATCCGGCGATACATTATCAAAACTCGCATCGGTCGACACCTCATCTTGCCTGTGGTGACCTATGAGGGTCTGGTTGGCCTCGACGCCAACGACGACCACGTTTGCGCCTGCCTCCCTTAGTCGTTCATACGGTTGTCTAAACTCTTGCTCATCAAACTCGTTTGCGATGATTATGGCGATATTTTTGCCCTGTAGTGGCATCCTTATACCCCCAACTTAACTACGGTGAGCTTTCATGTGGCCCACCAGTACGTACCCCAATATTAGTGCTCGGTATGCATCTTATGTCTAGCATAGCGTTTGTAAGCCATCCTCCCGGCCATAACTTTAAAGAATTGCAAGAACAGAAGCCCCAGGAGCGGGCTGAAAATCATCATCATTTGGCTAACATCAACTATCGGATTATAGGTAACCTGATCAGGGGTAACGGTTATATACCCAATTGGCTTTATCTTTACCCCCATACCAAGACCTCCGCCTTCACCTTCCCCCTCTTCCTGGCCCGCTTCTTTCCCCGGCGCCATCCCTCTTCCTCCTCCAGCGCCCCAGCCGTAGGATACTTTGCCGACAGGGATTATAACTTTATCGCCAATTTGGCGTGATTCACCAAAAATAACCTCGACATTGGCCTTATCGATCTGCGCCATCACCCTATTAATAACATCCTCGTACTGTGCCATACCGAATCACCCTTCCTTCTGTTATTACGTGTACTATTCCCAAATGCAGGGACATCTACCAGTTTATGAGAGATTAAGAAAGGAAACGGATAATTTTGTACAGCGGTGTTGCTTTATCAGCAAAGATACTGTCCTTGGCAGTAACCCAAATAAAGGTAAGGCCAACGACTAATACTCTCTATTCTTCCGGCTCCTGGATTCTGGCCTATGCCCTCCCAGCTTCTGTATTCTTCCGTCTACCGGAAAAAGAGCCGCGTATTATGTAAGCCTATTACTCCTCGAGCGTTTCCTTAACGCCACTATAACCTGCCAACCGATAAGCAGGAATACGACAGCGGTAACCACTGTCGTTATCAGGTCGACCGTTGAGTACTTCGATTTTTTATCGAGTAGCTCAACTTGTTCAAGCCCGGGCTTCCACCCCGCTGGGTCTATCCTGGGGCTGGTACCGAGTTCACCGAACTCGACCTCGCTAACATAGGTAACATCCGGATAAATCCCCTTGTATACGCTCTCTATCTCAAGCTTTACATATTTCGTTTGTACTGGCTTTACCGGGAAATACTGCATTTCGAGCATATCCTTAAGCTCAAAACGCTGGCTTGAACCATCCGAGAACCTCAATATGACATCGCGCGGGCGATTGAAATACTTATACATGCCTTCAAGCTTGCCGTAGCCGGGAATGATCCTAAATTCCCTTACCCATTTCTTTTTACCAAAGGAGGCGGTAAGCCACTCTTTCTTGCCCGGACCACCAACGCCCCAGGCGGTAATAGCATCCTCATCGACCGCATAGTCTGCGATAAACTTCTTTTTATCCTCGACATGCGCCGACGATGCGGCAACTTTATGAACTGACTTTTTATTCTTGGCAAAGATCTCTATCTCGATATCCTTTTGTGGCTCGTAATTGGTAAACACCCACTTTATCTGGCTCTCTCCTGCCCTAAAGCCAACCGGTTGTATAGCGTATTTACCAGTGTAATTGCCGTATCCGCTTGGATATGTAAGTTTTTTCTCGGAGATGCTACCTGCCAGGTGTACTATATATTCCGCCCTGCCAATCTTCCCCTTCCAGCTCGCCGCAGGCTCAAGAGGTATGACAAGCTTATTTTTCCATGGGGATATCCTGATCCAGTATCTATGGACGACAATTCGCCTTTGGCCCTTCGCGATAAAAACGTCGTGCATATGCCAGTTTATGGTTCCGGCTAAACTTCCGATCTTTTCATTATTCGTCTTGGCTGTCCTTGCTTCGACCGGGCTCCCGTCGATATATGCTCGAAAGTTGTAAATGCCGTATTCGAGCGCAGTTCTCGAGTTAACCTCCTCTGGAAGACCGATTACAAACGTCTGTGCTTCGCCCCCATTAGAGAACTGGTATACGTTTTCTACCTCGGCAAAGCCACGACGAAGCCATACCTGCATGACCTGCTTTTCAAGCGCTATGTCGGAGCTGCGCTGTGCTTTAATAGGAGAACCTGAGTCGCCAAGATACATGCTGTTTGCACTTGCGACCGCGGGGATCATGAGAATTAAAAGTGTGGTTAACATTACAATGCCAATTAACCTGGTTAAACCCATCCCATCCACCTTACAAGTCTATCACCGGTCTTCATGAAAGCTCTCTGCATGTGAACCTATTTATTTTATAACCCTACTGTGGCCGTCCGTTCCTTCCAACAATTAGAGGGTCGCGGATGCCTTCGGTAACTGTGTAACTTAAGCTAGTACCTTACTACATTTTACAGAATATTTGTCTAATAATCGATGTTTTATCGGATTAATGGTGATTATAAAGCTCTCAGCTATCAGTAATCAGCAAAAAGCTGACCGCTGATAGCTGAGAGCCGATAGCGAAAGCAAAAGGTCTTCTGAATCAATTTAGGCGCTTAACTTACCGATCTCCTCAAGTAAGGCCTTTCTTCTCCAGAACCGCTTGGTTAACGCATCGACGTACGAGTTAAATTCGGCATCAAAACCGATCTGCTTCATCCTCGTTAAGAAGCCGACCGCCTGCTGATATGCGGCTCTTCCAATGTTCTCATTGAGATAAATATCGACCAGACGCCTATAAAGCTCGTAGGCCTCAATTGGATGGGTCTCCTTTACACCCTCAGCGACCATCTCAAGCACGGTAAGATTTGTAGAGGCAAAGGCGACCTCTATCGCCTCCGTAGACATACCCTCTCTCAAGTATATCTCGCCTAGAATCTCTTCCCTGTTGCCGCGCTTCAACCCCGCATTCGCTACAAGAGCGCTAAAGACCTGCGACCAAATACCAGTCTTACGTGCAACCTTTCGTAAGCGCTCGTAATATTCAAAAGCACCGAGGGCAAGAAACATCCCGTAATATGTCTCGACCGCCTTATCGTACTCGGCCCGCTCCTCGTACAATTCAACCAGGAATCTAGAGATCTCCTCAGCCTCGATATCGTTAAAGTGCTTGGTGCAGCGCTCAGCCGCATCTATTGCCGTATCCGTGTCGCCATACTCCTTCATCTTTACCGCTAGCCTTAAGCAAACATCGCTGATGTCGCTGTTTGCCTGTGCGACGCTCAAGAACTCCTCGTAACGACCGAGTCTCTCGAGAATATCCAGCTTAAACAGGATGGCTTGCTGGTAATGGTAGATGGATGGCCACTCGCACTCTTCACTGCACGCGTAATCATCGATAAGCCGATCGAGCCTACCGAGCACCTCGACGAGGTCACCTTCGTCGGCAAGGTTCAATATCGCTGTCCGGTAGTTCTCATTGAAGAACTCATACCGGACACGTTCATAGCTTTTCCAGAATTTGCGAACGTAGCGTTGCCTCTCTGCCTCAGCTACCCCGCCCTTAACCAAGCACTCAATTAGACTTTCAAGCGAGTAGCCGGCAATCTCACCAAACAGGCCATAGGAATCTTCCACGAGGTGGATATTTCGCGCCACGCCCTCAAATAGGGCTTCAAATATTTTTGCCGCTTCACGATAGTTGCCCTGGCTTTTTAGCTTTTCGGCAAGGCTCTCTATAGGCTGCAAATCCTCAAATACGGTTCGCGTATTGTAGATGCTTAACTGCTCGTCTTTAAAAACTGCCTCAACCTGTCGCAGGTAATCATCAACAGTAGAGGAACTGCCCTCGCCACCCAGGTAATAGAACCTGAGAAGATCAAGGGTACCTTCCTTAAGACCGATGAGGTCAAGGACAAAGCTTTCGAGCTCGGGCTTACTCATCTGTTTGACCATGTCGGCGGGTGATAGTCCGGAGTCCTTGGCCCACTTCGGGCCCTCCACGAGTATCTTTAACATGGTTGCAACTGCGTGTTTACATATGCCGCCGAAGTTATACGGGCACGTGCACTCTGCATGCAAATCGCCGTTTCTCTGATATATGGTTACCCGATACGGACGACTCCCCTGAACCCTCGCCCAGTACCTATCGCCATCCGTCTCAATCACGCCGACCGCGTTATCGTACAGGTATTTCTTACCTTTTAGGAACGACGCGGGTGTGGAGAGCGATCTCACGGTATGTTCTGAGAATATTGGTAGGGACATCTGCTCATCACTAACTTTCCTAATGTGATTAAAGGACGCAGAACCAGTCCGCTATCCTCCGCTAAGGGTGCTTGAGTACTGCGCGAGGTCTCATTGAAGCGGTTGTGTGACTTCACCGATAACGCCGTTGAACTGCGCCTTTAATTATTAGTATAAGGTTTGCAGGGTGCAACATGGAAGAGACATGCCCAAGCTCGCAATGATTGCCAATTTCTTAATCAAGGATCTTGCACTCACCAATCTGTCATCCTTAAAGAGACCCCCAACTTGTCATCCTGAAGAGCCGGAGGCTCTGAAGGATCTCAATCGTATGTTCTCTATTTTTAAGTAGTAGAATGCCTTTGTATCAACCAACACCTTATTAGTCATATGCTACTTAATGGCATAATAATGACGATATATTTAGATTCTTCAGCTCCAGCCTTTGTTTACACTCAGACTTTTGCTTCAGGCCTGTCCTGAGCGAAGCCGAAGGGATGACAGCTGCCAACAGCTAGAAGCCTACTCGGTCTACTCTCTAATTTCTACACTCCTCTTTCTTGAGATTTGGTGGGATGAATACCCTCATACTCACATGCTGACAGCTGATAGCTGAAGGCTGATAGCTTCTTACCGATCAAAGCATGGGTGATGGAGTAGTAATACATAATTTTTCAAGTTAACCGTAACTCACCGCATTTTCCCGCGTTTATAACAATACAGGCATGGTACACCTGAGCCAAGGGACCTGATTTTAGGGGATGTTGCCGCATCCCCTATTTTTTTCTTTTTTTTGTAAAATCTGCCATTATCCCCTATAATAAGCACATTGCATATAAGCTATTGCCAGAAATTCGGTAGATATCTTGTTAATCGTACGCTTTTTATTAATTTGCGCAGCTGTAGAACTAGAAAGGATACTTAGTGGCTAGAGGCTTAGTTTTTGCAGTAATACTCTTCTCCGTTTTAGCATTCGATGTTAACTTCCAGCACCCCCAGGTGGTAGAAAGGGAGGCCACTGGCGAAACCCTCACAAACGCAAGTAAAATGCAAGGTTCAGGTACTGGTAATGATGTTTACTACACTGATAAATTCGCCATCCTTACATACCACCATATAGGTAGCGAGAAAGACAACTACACCATCAGCCCAGAGCGATTTATCGAGCAACTCGATACGCTAAGAAAGCTCGGTTACAACTTCATCTCTCTTGAACAGGCCACCAGTTTCCTTGAGGGCAAGGGAACGCTGCCGGTAAATGCTATAGTGGTTACCTTCGACGATGGGCGCGATAGTTTCTACCGCTACGCGTATCCCGCATTAAAGCAGCGGTCCATACCGGCATCAATGTTCGTTATAGTGGATTACATAGGCACGGGCGAAGCTGAGATGCGGAAATTGAGCTGGCAAGAGATGGACGAGATGCAGAAGAACGGCTTCTCATTCTATTCCCACACGTATGGGAGCCATTATTATATCGTAGTGGACGCCAACGGTACCAAGGCACCGGCGCTTTCTGGACCGGCTTACCGGCCAGACGGTAGCAGTGAAACATGGGATGAATTTAAATTAAGAGTAGAGAAAGACTTGCGTGAAGCTAAAGAAGTATTGGAAGCCAACCTTGGACGGCGGGCGGAATACCTTGCATTACCCTTCGGTATAGCCAACAATGAAGCCATCAGTATAGCTCAAAAGCTCGGCTACGCTTATATCCTGACAACACAACCCGGCTTAAATAGCACCGAGACCCCCGCTTCCTCTTTATTCCGCTTCAACGCCGGGAGCCCTGGAAAAAGCGGCAAAAGCATACATCAAGAGATAACGGCACGAGAGCATCATATACAGACCCTCCCCCAAGGCAGGATTTACGGACATACCACCCAGGCGCTCACAGATACCACCACACCAAGGATTACGCCGATATTTACCGATGTTGCAAGCAGCCATTGGGCGTACCGCTCTATTATTGACCTGTCAAACAAATCAATATTAAAAGGATATACCGATGGTACGTTTCGTCCAGCTGTAGAGATAACAAGAGCAGAATTTTTGGCAATGCTGGGCAATGCGATTGGCTGGCAGCTACCGAAGGGGGTTACAACCCCATCCTTTAGCGATGTAGACCAGAACACATGGGCATGGCGGCACATCGAGGCGGCCAGAGCCAATGGTGTTATCGATGGGTATTGCGATGGCACATTCAGACCGTACGAATTAATAACACGGGCTGAGATCGCCAAGATCATAGCAGAAGCTCTTGACCTACCCTCTGGAAGCAACAACCTGGCTGATGCCGATACCTCATGGGCAAGGGATTATATTAACGCCTGCTCAGCTGCAGGAATCGTTGATGGCCACCCCGATAACACTTTCAGGCCCACTGAAAATACAACCAGAGCAGAGGCAGCTAAAACTCTCGTTGGGTTGCTTAACTACAAGTTGGGAAATGGCCACAGCACGGGCATTGATTGGATCAAAATGGTGCCCCTCTTATACGCATAGCATGCTCACCGTCGACTTGACACATCAAAAAATCCGCAGAATTTGGGTAAAAAGCTACAGGGCAAAGTAGCCTCTCTATCATCACTGAAGCCCTCAATAAGAGTTGTCGTATTAGTTGCAGAAATGACCAGCCTACGACAACGAGGCTGTAAAATAGCCATGCAGCCAATCTTAACATATGGTCCTCAAATTTCCAGGAAGGCAACGCGCATGGTATGCTCAATGCGCGAGCCTTCGGGTTTGCGCTTCGAATAGCCGGTAATCTTTTGCGAGGTGCCGGCTAGTCCTCTTTTTTATGCCTTAAAATAAATGCTGATATGCCAAACGCTAAAACTAATATCCAGGTCGCCTGTATTGTGAATTGCCGCTTGATTTCACGTTTGTAGGCATCAATCTTGGCAAGGCTCTCCTTAGTTGGAATCTCCTTCGGGTGAGCTTCTTGCATGTCTATATCAATCATATCCTCTTTATACTGGGAAACCTGCCAGTCTCCATCTACATGCAGGTACAGTATGGTAAACAGTGCGATTACTAGAATCTC
>DASQQM010000348.1:0-3012 GCA_035643475.1 Anaerolineae bacterium
TACTGCATTAATATAGTGATCTAATACTATCATAGTTGTTAGGTACTACAACTATTGCATATCAATGCTTAAGTTATAATGTGCAATAATACGATTCTAGTACAATAATGCGATAGGTTAGTCGGTAAGTTAATGGTTTACTAATATAATATTACTTATATACTCCACCGCCTCTTCTGCAGCCTTGGTGCCAGAGTTAATGCAATCGGGTATCCCTACGCCCCGGTACGAACCGCCGGCCAGGAACATCCCCGGGTGATGCGCTACACGCTCATCTACCCTCTTGAGCCTCTCGAGGTGCCCAATGGTGTACTGAGGCATACCGTCCGGCCAACGAAATATCCATGTACGAATCGGCTCAGCATCAATGCCCATGATGCTTTTAAGCTCGGATTTTACAATCGCCTCCATCTCGTCGTCGGGCAGAAAGGCCATCTGCTGGGTTCGTGCGCCCCCGAGAAATGCGCGAACGATGGCATGATCATTATCGGGTGCGCGCCCGCTCCACTTACTCGAACTCCACGTACACGCCTTGATCTTATGTCCTTCGCCGAGCGGAATTAAGAACCCGAAACCCTTGAAATCATGCTTTACATCCTTTTTGCGATATGCAAAGGAGACCGTGGCTGAGGACACATGCGGTATTTCGTTTAAAACATCCGCCAGTGGTTTATCAATACCCTCGACAAGAGGAGCAGTGCTATTTGCGGGCGATGCCAGAATAACGGCATCGGCATCGATGACCTTGCCATCTGCCATCTGTAGTCTATAAGTAGTAACGCCATTAGGATTTTTTACTTCCTCAACCTTACAAACCTCGGCACCTACTAAAACCTTATCTTTATCGAGCGCGCTGTACGCCTCATCGATGACATCCTGCATACCTCCTCTGAAGGACATATGAAGCGTCCTCTTTGCGCCGGCTTGAGTGCTATGCTGCACGCCGTTGCCACTCTGGCCTGAATTATGGGAAGGAGCACTAGCTGGTGCCTTGTGCCTGCTCTTCATCGCGGCAATCATTCCCTTAGTCAGACTCCCATACTTTTGCTCCATCTCTAAAAGAATCGGAAAGGTGGCCTCAAGGCTCATCGATTCGGGATCGCTCGAGTAGATGCCCGCAACAAGCGGGTCGGCAAGCCTATCCAGGCATTCCTTACCGAGGCGCCTGCGTATATAGCTCGAGAGCGTCTCATCTCCGGGTTCGCTCTTCTTGGGGATGAAGAAATCCATGGCCATGCGCACCTTACCGGGCCACGAGAAGAGGTCGGTGGTTACAAAAGGCATGATCTTGGTAGGAACTACCATCATGATGCCATCTGGCAATTCCCGGAGCTTGTTGCCGACGAGTATGTATGTCTTTTTTAACTCGTCGTTGCTTCCTATGATCTTATCCTCACATTTGAGCTTGCGTGCAAGCTCAAATATCCATGGCTTGGTGGAGATAAAAGAATCGGGGCCGCCCTCAATAATAAACCCGTCAGCAGTACGCTCCGTCTGGATTTTGCCACCGAGGCGATCGCTCTTCTCAAGAACTATGTAATCGACATCGGCCCCCGCATCACGAGCTCTTTCAACAGCGTACGCTGCGGAAAGGCCCGTTATGCCTCCCCCAACTATAACCACCTTTTTCATGCAAACACCTTCTTTATTAGCCGTCAGCCATCAGCAATCAGCCATCAGCCAAGAGGATCGTCACTAATTTAGTAACTGGTGGTCCATGGCTGATTGCTGATTGCTACTTCGCACACCATAGAAGCAAGAGCCCTTATAAACAAGGGCGAGTCGTTGAGCGCAGCCGAGCGCTCACAGACAAGGCCGAGGTCCTGCGCCTGCCCTTTATGAAGTATATCCAGGTCCCAGAGCGTCTCCACATGGTCCGCGGCAAAGCCGATCGGCACCAAGAGCACGGAGTTTCGATCACTCTGGACGATGTCCTGGTAGACATCCTCGATCATCGGCCCCAGCCACGCCCCTGGTATAGTTCCCTTGCTCTGGTACGCAAGACGCCAGGAAAGGGGGCCTGTCTTCTTTAGCACCTCTTCTATCGTCACATTGATCTCCTCAACATAGGTGTCGCCCCCCTCAATGTACGCCATGGGGAGGCTGTGTGCGCTAAATACTACCTGGATATCACCCCGCTCAGCCTGCGGGAATCTATTGAGCGCAGCTTCCACCTTTTCAACCACCGCATTGATGAAGAGCGGGTGTTTGTACATCCCATCGACCATCTCAATCGTCATGTCGAGATGCTTCTCGGAGACAACGCGCCGTATCTCGTCCGCATAAGCGCCGGTGCTTACCTCTGAGTGATGCGGGGACATGCTGATCGCAAACGCCCTTTTTATGCCATCTGAAGCCATCTTCGTGATCGCATCTTCAATGAAGGGATGCCAGTAGCGCATCCCGACGTAGGTCTTAAAGGTCACAGGTCCACCGCAGGTTTCGTTAAGCTTTACCTCAAGGGCATCGGCCTGTTTCTGCGTAATCTCAGGGAGGGGAGATTTTCCGCCAATAAGCCTGTATTTCTCTTTAGCACGTGCAATTATCTCTGGGGTAGGCTTCCTGCCCTTCATAAGCCGCTCCATGAAGGATTCGACCGAATCGAGCGAATCCGGCCCGCCAAAAGCCATTAACATAACGCCGATTGTTTCGTTACCGATAATATCTGAGGACAAGTAAACCTCTCCTTTTGAATCTGCTACCGGTGGCCTGGTTGCCGATTCACCGATCTTCTGCAGTACATTGGCACCTCGGCACTGCCAGGGTCCGCCCGATGAATCGGGCAACTACGTTGGCACCTTGGCGCATCCAAGGCAGATACCCACATTTCTTACCCACATCCCCGGTCCCTGGACCCTGTGGTCCCTGGCCACCCGGTAACCTGGTAACCTGGCAACCTGTAGCCAGGCCATCATTTATACTGAGCTTTTTGCCATTTGTTTCTGGCTTAACCTATGTACCGCTTCAACCAATGCCTGTGCATGCTCAACTGGCGTGTCTTTATTGATCCCA
>DASQQM010000349.1:0-13275 GCA_035643475.1 Anaerolineae bacterium
TCTTCGCATTACTAATTATTCCACGTAAGAGGCGAGCCGTGCCGACCATGTCCTCCTTGGCCGCTACAGCCGATATGACAGCTATACCGTCAGCGCCCGCCATAACAACTTCCTCAACATTATCGATGGTAATGCCCCCGATAGCAACTACCGGTACGCTCACGGCGCTTGCAACCGTCGATAATCCTTCGAGTCCGATAGGTGGTGCAGCGTCTTCTTTACTGGGTGTCGGGTATATCGGTCCGAGCCCAATATAATCGGCCCCATTCTTAGCGGCAGCTATCGCTTCATCAAGATTCGTTGCCGATATGCCAATAATATAAGTATCCCCCATTATATGCCTTGCTACTTCCAGCGGCATATCATCTTGTCCGAGGTGAACTCCATCCGCCCCCACAGCAAGTGCAATATCAACCCTGTCGTTTATTATTAGCTTTACACCCGCCCCAGCGGTGAGTTCTCTCAGTCTGCCCGCCGTCTCTAGTAGCGTGCGGCTTGATGCGCTCTTCTCCCGGTATTGGATGATTGAAGCTCCCCCTTCGATGGCGGCGGCTGCAACACCTATGTGGCTTTTACCTTGATACTCAGTGGTGACCATATACAGACCAAGGCTGCCGCTAAGCCTTGACCGGTAGTATAAGTTCAATTTCTGCCTCCTTCATTATCATATCGTAATCGACTTCATACACCGCATCATAAAGTGCGGCATGGAAGCTACCTGGCTTTCCTTTTGTATTCGCTGCTGCATGTTCCCCGGCAATCCCGAACGTAACGAGCGCTCCGATTGCGGCCTTAAAGTAATCCTTCTGTACCGCGGCAAACCCGGCGGTGACCGTTGTCGACATGCAGCCCGTCCCGGTTATCATCGCCATCATCGGGTCGCCGTTTCTAACGAGCGCGATCTTCTCCCCATCGGTGATTATATCTTCCGGGCCTGTTACACTTACCACGCATTTTTCCCTTATCGCCAGGCTACGCGCTACTTCGGCTATCTCTTCATTTTTGCCGACCGCTTCAACCCCTTTTATCTCGCCCCCTGCTCCGGCAAGAATGCCGATTTCTGCGCTATTACCCCTAATTACGGAGATATCAATTTCGTTGAGGATTCGCCTGCTTGCGTCAGTTCTCAATTTGGTCGCACCTGCGCCGACCGGATCGAGGATGACCGGCACTCCAAGCTCATTTGCCCTTCTCCCGGCGATTACCATCGAATCTACCAGCTCTGTGGTAAGGGTTCCGATATTCAACAGAAGTGCCCCGGCAAAGCCCACCATTTCGGCAACTTCCTCCTTAGCGTGAGCCATAACCGGAAGCGCCCCGAGACATAAGGTTACGTTTGCGGTCTCATTCATAACAACTAAGTTGGTAATGTGGTGAATGAGCGGTTTTTCCTCCTTAATCCTCTTAAGGTCCTCCGTAATCCCTTTAATCATCTGCTCCATACTGCTCCTCCTTTTAATTAGCGCATGCCAGCAATATTACACATATTGCCCGAAGAGTATAAAAGCCGCGCCAGGTAAGACGCGGCTTTAAGCTCTAATAATCTCCCTTCGCTGGCATTATCCAGAAGCGGCTATAGCCGCATTTCAGGTTCGAACGGTCGTGAAGTTTATACTTCACCTCTCAGCCGCCAAGAAGCAGCTCCCGATACATATGCTGTTTTCAACTATGATGGTACCTAAAAACGCATGTGAGAGCAATATGCCCATTTGTCGAGTGGCTTAAGCAGCATGTAATACCCATGCCATAATGGGAATAATGGAGTAAACGCAATCCTATGGGGTGAGGTTGGGTGTCTCGTAAGTTCACCGGCAAAAGAGCCATGGGCGCCATCGGAAGCCCAGTAGTGTTAGTAACAGCAGCGCACGATGGCAAAAACGGCATAATGACCGCAAACATGATAGCAGGGCTCTCCTTCAGCCCGCCACTGGTGGGCGTATCTATGGGCCGCCACTCCTTCACGCGCTCTCTCATTGATTATAGCGGTGAATTTGCAGTACATATAATCTCTCCCGATCAGCTACTCCTTGCGAAGAAAATCGGCTCAACCACTGGTCGCAAAATCGATAAATTTAAAGAATTTGCCATCGAGACATTTAAAGGGGAATCGGTATCTTGCCCTTTGGTAAAGGATGCGCATACCATCCTCGAATGCAAGATCGATAGGTACGTAGACCTTGGCAGGCAGGGTCTCTATGTCGGGTTAGTTGTTGCGTATCACGCTGCGAACGGGGCGAGTCCCTTATATCTCTATCATGGGTATTATTATTCTATAGGCGAACAGCTCGGCTCTTTCTACGCAGGATATGGACAAACGTAGGTATATAGTCACCTTAGAAATAGGGTAATTGATGATGAGTGTGGTTATCAGGAGGTAGTAGTATGCCAGGTCTATTCGATCCCATCGATATCGATGGGGTTAGGTTGAAGAACAGGATAGTTATGCCCCCGATGGAGTCTGGCAAGGGGACACCAGAAGGTAATGTAACCCAGGCGGTGATCGATCATTACGTTAAAAGGGCGCAGGGTGGCGTAGGATTCATAATCGTAGAGCATACCTATGTAATGCCAAATGGTCGGCTCTCTCTCCGGCAACTTGGCCTTTACGAAGACCGTCAGATTGAAGGTTTTAAGCGCCTTGTCGACTCGATCCATGCTGTCGGAGTCCCGTGCGCCCTCCAACTCAATCATGCGGGTTTGCGCACGACCGTTGATGTTATCGGCGAGCAACCCGTATCGGCCTCCGACATACCATACCCAGCCGGGGCTGCAGCCCCCCGGTCGCTATTCAAAGAAGAGATCATGGCTATAGTCGATGCGTTTGCAAGGGCTGCTGTAAGGGCTAAAGAGGCGGGTTTTGACGGTGTCGAGATTCACGGTGCACACGGCTTCCTCCTCAACCAATTTGCCTCGCCCCTAACGAACAGGCGGAACGATGAGTACGGTATCGACCTGGCAGGCCGTATGCGCTTCCCAACTGAGGTTATACAAGCGGTCAGAGAGTCTGTTGGAAGCGATTACCTACTACTGTATCGTCTTGGTGCTGATGATCTGATCGAAGGGGGCATCACGATAGACGAGGGCGTCGAGATGGCAAAACTTATTGTCAATGCTGGCATCAAAGTGGTGGATGTATCCGGCGGTCTCGGCGGCTCCAGACCGGTAGGCATGAAGCCTGGACATTTCGTGCCTCAGGCCTCTATGGTCAGGCAGGCTGTGGATGTCCCGGTCATTGCGGTCGGTCTCATAACTACTGGAGAACTCGCCGACGATATTATACGTGATGGCGAGGCAGATCTCGTTGCAATCGGAAGAGCGCTCCTTAAAAATCCGACATGGCCGAAGACGGTCGCAACCGATCTCGGACTTGAGTAGAAATACGGCCTTTTTGCCAACCACCGGATCATCTATCCGTTTGAATAATTTCCCTGATGGGTAAAACCATTTTAGAGTGAGACCTATCTCTACCTGTTTTAGGTAGCGGTACCTCTCTATCAGAAGTAACCGGCACCCATGCCGGCAATTATGTGTAAGGCGATTGACTGGATTCTGAAGACCAAAAAGGAGGACTCTATGATACCAACCCTTGAAGTAAAGCCCTTACCGTATACCAGCCTTCCCGGCCTATCCGAAAACCAGCTTAAACAGCACCACGATGTGCTCTACGGCGGCTATGTGAAGAAAGTGAACGAACTCCAGAACAAACTAAAGGATGTCAATCTGAGCGAAGCAAATGCAACCTACAGTATGGTAAGGGAGCTAAAGCTCGAAGAGACATTTGCGGTTAATGCGGTCAAGCTTCATGAGGGCTACTTTGCAAATCTTGGTGGAAATGGCCAGGCAGGCGGGCCCGCTCTCGATATGATTAATGAGGACTACATGTCTTACGACCGCTGGGAGCAGGACTTTAGAGCCGCTGGTATGAGCGCACGTGGCTGGGTTGTTCTCGCATATGATTTAGACTGGAATATCGTCCATAATTACTCTCTCGATGCCCATAACATTGGCGATATTTTCAACGCAATCCCGCTACTAATACTCGACGTTTACGAGCATGCTTACTTCATCGATTACGGAACGAATCGAAAAGATTACATCAATGCGTTTATGCAGAGCGTCAACTGGGATTACGTAAATAGCATCGTCGAAAAATACGACCTGGTTAACCGGCGAAAGGAAATGAGAAAAGCGGCCTAGCGATAGGGATCGACGTCTTTCGTTCTATAAGAATGGGTTATTTAAAAGCAAAGGTAAAAAAGTAAAACGGTGAACAACCTTCGCCGTTTTACTTATGGCGTCGGTAGGCCTGTAGACTAGCGTTGATTCGCTTTATACTGGTTTTTTGCATTTATGTGCTCATTATACGTCTTTGAGAAGACGTGTCTTCCAGAATTATCTCCAGCTAAAACGTAATATAAGTAATCATCGTCGGTCGGATTTAACGCAGCTTCAACAGAGGAAGCGCTGGGATTGCATATCGGCCCGGGCGGTAGCCCCTTGTATTTATATGTATTATACGGTGAATCTATCTTTAAGTCTTCGTAGGTCAACCTATCCTTCCACTGCGGAAGTGCATATTGCACGGTTGCATCGATCTGTAACGGCATCCCTTTTGCTAGGCGGTTATAAATAACCGCTGACACTATCGGCCTCTCATCAGCAACCATGGTCTCTCGCTCAATCATCGAAGCGATGATGAGTATCTCGTATGGTGTCCTACCCCGAGCTTGCGCAACTTGCCAATTTAAGTTCCCGGTCTTCTCTTGAAATTGCGCAAGCTGCGTGTTTACAAACTCCTCAGCGGTCACATCCTTCTCAACCTTGTAGGTTTCAGGGCATAAATAGCCCTCGAGATCCCGTGTTGGTGCGCCGTTATTCTTTAAGAAAGGGTACTCTACGAGGAGCCTCCCCTCCCTGACTACTTGTAAGTAGTCATCCTTGCTTATACCGATGGAGCTCTCTACGCGCGCCGCTATCTGTTTTGCTGTCCAACCCTCCGGTATGGTAATGTCGACATACTTTATTGGTGGCCCCTTAACGAGCACTTTTATAACCGCATCATAATCCATACCCGTTTTAAGCTCATAATCTCCTGGCTTAAAATCAGCGCCAACACCTTCTTTTTTAACAGCCATCCTGAAAACAAAGGCACTCTTAATAACCTTCTTGTCCTCAAGCAGATCGGCTATCTGTGATGCCGTCATCCCCTCATCAATGTGAACGCTTACAGGCTGCTGTGGGATGTCATCCTTATTCGTATATCCGCTCCATGCTACGAAGACAGCGGCTGCTATGGCGCCGATAAGCATGAGCAGTGCTACAGCTGCAACCACCTTTTTTGTTATTCCTGATTTCTTTACTGCATGTTTACCCGGATTCAGCCTTACGCTCCTTTTGTCCTCTATAATCTAGATACCCTTGCAATATCAGCGTTGCCGCCACTTTATCGATAACTTGTTTCCTCTGCTTTCGCCGTACATCCGATTCTACCAATGCTCTCTCAGCAAAAGATGTTGTTAAACGCTCATCCCATGTTCTTACCGGCACCTTAAGATTACCCTTCAGTTCATTGATATAATCAAGAACCTCCCGTGCCTGTGGTCCCATCTCTCCAGCTAGAGAGAGCGGTAGTCCAACCACCACCTCAGACACGCTGTACTCATCAACCAGCTCACTTATACGCCCGATTTCTGAGCTATCTTTACGTCTATCGAGGACCATCAATGGCTGTGCCATGCTACCGGTCGGATCAGACACTGCAATACCTATGCGCTTCGCCCCTACATCTAAAGCCAAGATTCTCGTCATTTCGAAAGCGTTCCTTCTATCTCTTTCAACCCTTCTTCAAGGGCCTCTCTCACGCTTTCAGGCTTTTTCCCGCCGGCCTGCGCAAGATCAGGTCTTCCTCCTCCACCGCCACCAACAATCGGAGCCACTTTCTTAATCAAGTTTCCCGCGTTAAAGCCAGCTTTTACCACATCTTGCGTTGCTGCCGCTATCAACATTACTTTCCCATCAGCAGTGCTTGCGAGTAGCACTGCTGCGGTACCGGCCTTCTCTCTCAGTAAATCAGCATACAAACGCAGGTTATCCATATTTGAAGCTTCAACCTGCTCAACAATAAGTCTGGTGTTATTTACCTGCCTTGCACTTGTTATCAGCTTATCAACTCTTTCTCTAATTACCTTCTTCTTAACCGACTCCAGCTCCTGTGACTGTTGTTTTACAGTTTGTAGCAGACTATTTACCTTGTCCGTAACTCGCCCGGGTTCGGTCTTTAGTAGATCTGCCACTTCGAAGAGCTCGTCCTCTTCAGTATACAGGTACCCAAGCGCATCTCCATCGGTAACAGCCTCAATGCGCCTGGTGTTGGCCCCGATACTGCCCTCGCTCGTTATCTTGAAAAGCCCTATTTCGCCGGTATCCCCGACATGGGTGCCACCACAGAGCTCCTTACTAAAGTTACCAACCTCAACCATGCGGACGAACTCACCGTACTTTTGGTCAAACAAAGCGATGGCGCCGCTCTCCTTCGCAAATTCGATAGAAGTTACGAACGAGCGGACCGGATGGCTTTCGAATATCTTCCTATTTACGAGCTCCTCAACTTTTCTCAGCTGATCCCTCTGTACCGCCGCAAAGTGGGTAAAATCAAAGCGCAGCCGTTCCGGCTCAACAAGCGAGCCGGCCTGCTTTACGTGATCGCCTAAAACCACCCTGAGCGCCCACTGGAGAATGTGGGTAGCAGTATGGTTTCTTCTTATCGATTGCCTCCGCTCAGCCGCAACAGTTACTCTCGCTTTCTGATCGATGCTTATCTTTCCCCTCACTACCGTGCCTATATGAGCGTATACCTCTTCCACTGGCTCTTGCACATCTTCTACTTCAACTAGGCCTGAATCCGTCTCGATAATACCCCTGTCACCGACCTGACCGCCCTTCTCGGCATAGAGCGGTGTCTTATCAAGAACCACCTCAACTATGTCGCCTTCAGAGGCTTCCGTTGCAACTGCATTATTCTTTATTATTGCTCTCAGCGTGGCCTCTGCCTCATCAACCTCATAGCCGAGGAATTCCGATTCTCCGAACTCCTCTTTAACCTCCTGGTAGACCTCCTGGTGCCTGAGCTCTCGCATTCCTGCCCAGGATGCCCTTGCCCGCTCTCTCTGCTCTTCCATTAGGTTTCTGAATGTCTCTTCATCAACACTCAACCCCTGCTCGCCAGCCACTTCAATCGTTAGTTCAAGTGGAAATCCGAACGTATCGTAGAGACGAAATACGAAATCACCAGCAAGCATCTCTCTATTTTCGCTCTTAGCCTGAGTGATCGCTTGATCAAGTATATTCAGGCCCTGCTTTAGCGTATCTATGAAGCGCTTCTCTTCATGGCCCGCTATCCGGAGAATAAATGATACGTTATCCTGTAACTCTGGGTACGCGTCCTTCATCGTATCTATAACCCTGTCAATTACTTGGTTGACAAATGCATTCTCCACTCCAAGCAACCTTGCATGAAGGACGGCCCGCCTCAGCAATCTCCGCAACACATAGCCTCGGCCCTCATTAGATGGGAGCACTCCATCGATTATCAAAAACGAGACCGCCCTAATATGATCGGCGATAATCTTGATTGAGGCATCCTTTTCCAGGTCAACTCCGTAAGTAACGCCTGCCACATCGGCAACTTTGTCTACAATGGGCTTTAAAACATCGGTCTCAAAATTGGTCCGCGCCCCCTGAAGGATCCTCGCTATCCTCTCAAGCCCCGCCCCGGTATCGATGTTCTTTTTTGGTAGAGGCTCCAAATGTCCTATCTCGTTCCTATTGAACTCCATGAAGACAAGGTTCCATATCTCAAGGTAACGGTCGCAATCACACCCGACGGTACAGCTATCCCTGCCACAACCGAAATCTGGCCCAAGATCGTATAATATCTCTGAACTGGGCCCACACGGTCCAGTCGGTCCGGCCGACCAAAAGTTATCGTCGGCGCCCATCCTAAAAATGCGGTCCTCGGTGAGACCGATGACATCCCGCCAGATTTCAAAGGCCTCATCATCATCCTCATAAACGGAGATGTAGAGGTTCTCCTTGGGAAGTTTCAGGTGCTCCGTTACGAATTCCCATCCCCATGTTATTGCTTCTTTCTTGAAATAGTCCCCGAATGAAAAATTACCGAGCATTTCAAAGAAGGTGAGGTGCCTCGCAGTTTTGCCTACATTCTCTATATCCGTCGTCCTCAGGCACTTCTGCACCGTTGTCGCCCTGGTGAAATCAGCCTTCTTCTCACCCATGAAAATAGGCTTAAACGGGACCATCCCAGCTGCAGTTAAGAGAAGGGTTGGGTCATCCGGCACAAGCGAAGCGCTCGGAAGCACCTTGTGTCCCCTGCTCTCAAAAAACTCTAAAAATTTCTGACGTAGCTCACTCGATTTCATACATTCACCCTTAAACAGGTTATTACATTATAATAGCGCAGCCCAAAGGGCTGCACCAATCCATTACATATATTGATCCATTACACCTATTTTTAAATAGCCTTAAGCCCCACGCAACAAAAAGATTCGTTAGCTTCAGGAAAAGTCAGGGCTTCTTTTCTGACCCATTCTAAACTTACTATATCACACCATGAGTCGAGGCTTCATCACAGTTATAACTCGCAGAAATCAGGTGCCAGCGATTTTTCATTATTGCGCTCTCTGAAGTGCAGGTAGAGAGCCTTGCCTACGCCTGCAATCGGTATCGCTATCAGCATCCCGATAAAACCGAACAGTGTGCCTCCGGCTAGAATAGCGAATATCACAACCGATGGGTGCAGGTTCACCTGCTGGCTCATAATACGAGGCGATATTACAATGCTATCGAACTGTTGGATAGCAGCCAGCACGACTATTACCCAAACCGCCGATTGCCATGATGTTCCAAGTGCAATTATAACTGCAGGAGCACCACCGAGGATAGGCCCTAAATAAGGAATAATATTAAAAGCCCCTATCAAGAAACCCAGGAGTATCGCATAGTCGATCCCGAGAATACTCAGGGCGACACCGGCAAGGATAGCGACGCTCAGTGCTACCATCGCCTGGCCCTTAAGAAATCCACCAACAATGTAATCGATCTTGCTTAGGATCTGCATCCCCTCAACCCTGTGCCTCTCGGGTATCATATCGCTTATCGTTGTTTTTATCGCATCTAAATCCTTTAGGATATAAAATGCGATGATCGGCGCAAGTACGATATTGAGCAGCCCACCGAAGAAGCCCGCGGTAATCCGGGGAATTGATTGGGCAATATTCTTCACGAAGGTGCTCAGCGAACTTTCAAATTCCGAGATATACTTACTCACCTCATCGCCCTTCAAGAACGGATAGCTGGCAACGAGATTGTTTGTGTAAACGCTTGCATTGTCGATGTAGTCTGGAAACTTCCTAACTAGGCTATTGATCTCTTTATAGATAATAGGCCCGATATACATGCTGAGCAGCGTAAGGACTAAGACCATTCCCAGGTACGAGAGGATAAGCGCCAATATACGTGGTAGGCCCTTGTTACTTAGAAAATTCACAGCGGGCCGTAATATATAAACAAACGCCAGGGCATAGAGGAATGGCATAAGAACCGTATGGATGCTGTACAAAAGGTATAATACAATGCTTACAAGGATTATTATACCAACCCACGTCCAGGCGATTATGCCCACGTTCTTTATCCGCTCAACCCCATCTCCGGTTTTCAACCCTAAGCCTCCCGGTCTTGAAGCATCTTCTCGCGCAGTACTTCCAGCGTCCTCCTTAGCAACCGAGAAACATGCATCTGCGATATACCGAGTTGCTGAGCGATCTCCGTCTGCGTAAGACCCCGGAAGAAGCGTAGATACAATATCCTTTGCTCCTGCTTACTGAGCTCAGCGAGAGCCTCGGCAAGGCACGTTCTGTCCTCAATGCCAGTGAGTTCTCTGTCGTCCTCTCCAATATACTCTAAAAGTGAGAAACTATCATCTGTATCCGATGAAAGATCTCTATCGAGGGACACAAAGCTATACACCTCACTGGTTTCCATCGCTTCAATTACCTGCTCAGAGGTTACACCGAGATGTTGAGCAATCTCTGCTATGGTTGGCGATCTCTTAAGGTCTTGCGTAAGAGTATTCATAGCCTGGGTTACGAGCAAGTTTAACTCCTGGAGCCTCCGCGGCACTTTAACTGCCCAACCCTTATCTCTAAAATATCTTTTTATCTCCCCGACGATCGTCGGCGTGGCATACGTCGTAAACTCAACCGCTCGATCAACATCGAACCGGTCTATCGCCTTAATTAAGCCAATGGTACCAACCTGAACTAGATCTTCAACTGGTTCTCCTCTATTTTTAAACCGTCTAGCGAGATATTCAACGAGGTTAATATACATGGCCACCAGTTCATCTCTTATTTCCGGCGATTTACTCTCTTTATATTTCTTGAAAAGCTCTAATGTCTGTTCTTTGTCCCAGGCTAAAGCTTTGCTATTTTTTCTTTTCCTTTTATTCTGCGAGCCGGCCAAAATCAGTGTGCCCCCCCACTAGTTACCTGATATTTTTAGTCATTCGAAGATTTCTTTTTGCCTCATCAACCCTGGTCCACTCGACCTTGTCCATCACGGAGTTGAGGATTGAGAACCCGAACTTCTGACTTAATTCCTCTTCCAAGGTCTCAGCACTACCTAAACCAGTGACCAGTACCTCTAGCCGATCACCGTATACCTCAAATACCACGTCGAAATTCCTTTGCTCGGGATCGTTGATCGCCAAAAGATAGGCCTCATCAAGGCCTATCTTTAAATCTTCTAGCCCGTCGAAGCTAAAATTCATTCGACTGGAGATCCCGGCCGCAGCAAGCCGCAACAACCTTGCATACTCTTTTCTCGCTGGTAAACTTATCTCAATCCTGTCTACATCATACATGCTCTACCCATCACCTCGAAAAACAAAAGCCACGCGCCGTGACGCGCTGCCATCAAATTTAATCTGTTTTAATACCCATTCCACACATCCACGCATGCTTTGATAGATAAGAACTTCGAGAATCAAAAATCAACTGAATCGGAGATGCTTTGAGGCAACACAACCCTCACCTTTTAAATCTTGCCCCAATACTTCAATCGATTTTCTGCTTTTCCATTTTCGATTCTTAAGTACAGAGCGCCACATCTGTGACGCTATACTAGGAACCTGCTTAATCTTGAATTTCTACTTAGATACTTAGGAGTCATCTGATATCGTAACCATGGGACCGAGGGCTACTTCTCATGTTGATCTAATCTCATATCTATCGAGCTGCTCTCTGACGAGCTTCAATTTCAGCGCTAATATGCTTGCACTATCTATTTATATCCTTTAGTAATGAAAAATACGCATATTTTCTAAAATTGATCACTCTGCGCTGCTTTGCTTTATTAACACTGATGTTACCACATAAGCAGCATCACCAGCATGATGCCCAGCGCCAACAGGGACAAGTGATAATGCGTTACTTTCTCCCAACGAGTTTATTAATCGCACCCTTTGCACCCGCTGAAATACTGGCCACCTTTATCATGGGTGATGATACCAACCCATGAAGGGCGCTAGTTGTAGCGCTCACTTTTTCGCTAATATCGATGACAGTGAAAACAACATCATCGATGCGCTCCAGCTCAACGTTAGCTTGTCTCACCGTATCGTGAAGGTCAGCCAACAGAGGTCCCAGCTGATCATCGACGCTACCAACTAGCGTATTTACGCTCTCCAAGGTTTTCTTTAACTGTATAAGCGCAGATACTGCAAATCCAATTAGTATCAGGATTGCTACCGCTAGTGCAACCCCGACTATCGTTGATAGAACCACATTTTCCCCCATTTTTTGAGATTCTAACACACGGCTCATATTATTTCTACAGGCTATAGAGGCTTATAGAGGGGGCGCGAGGATGTTTTCCAAGTATTTAAATAAGAACGGTGGCTGGGGTTTCTTCATTCCCTCAGCCACCGGCCATTAATGGCAAACGCTAACTTAAAGAACCTGATGGCCACTCATAGCGGCAAGGGCCAAACTCACACAAGCGGTAATCAACAGGGCAAATAATGCACTTCTCCTTGTAAGTTACGAGCGTCGATAGATTTGATGCGGTGTATCTTCGCACAATTATCGTCTCATGGTATCGACTACTGTTTGAAACGTGCACAATGTTACGATTCTGGTATTGCATTCTAAACCACCGCCCCAATACTCAACTGTTGGTACAATCGTCTTGCCTATATGGGATATGACTATCCTTTTAGGTAACGATGACTGACAAAGGACGGCGCTCCTAATGCTACCGCTCATATCCTTCATTAAACCATAAGCATAATTATGTTAGTACTATATTATGGTACTACTGGTAGTAGTTTATATGTTCTTTAGTACAACTGTTCTGAGTACTCCTGATTATGGAAGAGCTTAATAGTAGCCATTAATCAGGGCTGAGCTATTTCTAGCACTGATAAGTCGTATACATTGCTTGGTTTTGAAGTGTATCTTTTAAAGCGATATATAGTAATTCTTTAATATATGCTTCGCTAAATGCGAGTCCTTTATCTTATCGTGACCCAGGTATGTTACGTTGTCTTTATTATCGGCGAATAGGAGTTTTTCTTTAATGGTACAAGCAGATTATTTTGCCTGCTTAAATGGGATATTCTACCAGTATTCTGGCTCACGGAGTCCCATTTTCTTGCACCTCAGAGGGAGAAAAACCGCGTGCCCGCGCTAAGATCGCAGCTGCTTCTGCCCTTGTAACCCCCGCATCGGGTCTGAACACCAACCCACCATAGCCAGTTACCATATTAGCCTTGCGCGCAGCCTCAATATAGGGAACTGCCCAATGCTCGCTGGGCACATCGTTAAAGTAAGATTGAGCGGTCGGATCTACTGCTATGTTTTCTGCGGTAGCTATAATCTTGACGAGCTCTGACCTCGTCATCGGTTCGTCTGGCTTAAATGTTCCATCTGGAAATCCATCAATAATTCCAGCACTGGCAGCATCCTCAATATACTGCCTGGCCCAGTGTGATCCTATATCCGAAAACATCAGCCCGTTATCGCCCGATGCTGTCGATTCAAGATTGTAGGCTCGGCATAGCCACGTGGTTAGCTCCGCCCGTGTTATGTGTCTATTTGGTTTAAACGAGCCATCTGCATAGCCAGTCGCCAGTCCTGAATCCTCAAGCGCCCGTATATACGAAAAATACCAGTCGCTTTGTAATACATCACTCCATCT